>NZ_ATLN01000118.1:0-34341 GCF_000416195.1 Pseudomonas sp. CFII68 | reverse complement strand
CGGGCAAGCCTTGCTCCCACAGATAAGTCCCACACTTCATAAACGGTGTCCGGCTTTGGCTCTGTTTATCGGGCCATGTAGGACTCCCGAGCGAGGTTACGCTGCCTTGCTTCATTGCCTACAGCTACGCCAGAATCCGCCGGCTTGTGCGCTTGGCTCGTGGCTTTTACTGTTTCCGGGTCGCTGATTTCAGCGATCGGGTTTGGTAGCCCGCGAGTCAACTAGGCGCAAGCGCCACCTTCTACAGATGCTCTCTCGCGTCTGTGTCATGGTGGCCGTGCGCAGGGAGACCTTCGGGCGCGCCGGGTTCCTAGTGCTCCGGTCTACCAACCCGCGTACGGCCGCCACCCAATCGTTTGGTAGCGAGGGTGTCGGCTCCTGAAAATGAATACTAGGAGTTACACCATGTTCAAGATCACCCCCAATCCCCCCCGAAGACGAATCCAAAAAACTCAACGAAGCCGCCGACCGCGCCCTCGCCTTTTACCTCGTTCCAAAGCCTGAAAAACCCACTCCACCACCGGGCCAGTTGTTCACTGTCGCGCAAAACGCGGACCTGGAATGCCTGCTGGCCAACCTCAGCGAAACCCTCGCCTCGGTCAATGCCATGGCCAACGAACTGGCCTTTGATTTGGAAGGCGCGCGACGAAGTTTTGCCCTGGGGATCCAGCAGATGGTCGAGCTGAGTGAGTTGCTGGCGAACCGCGCCCTGGACATCGCTGCGCCGCGATAAGCGCTCCCCTCCCTTCAAGCCAAGTGACAAATGAAGGAGAGGGAAACTTATCCCCTGTGGGAGCAAGGCTTGCCCGCGATGAAGGCGACACGGTTTCAGGGGGACCGAGGGGCCTGCATCGCGGGCAAGCCTTGCTCCCACAGATCAATCTCCTAGCCACAAATTGTGTGTCCGGCTTTGGCTCTGTTTATCGGGCCATGTAGGACTCCCGAGCGAGGCTACGCTGCCTTGCGTCGCTGCCTACAACTACGCCAGAATCCGCCGGCTTGTGCGCCTTGGAGGCCCTCGGTAACTTGATTCCCGTCACTGCCCTTCAGTGATCGGGTTTAGTCGCCCGAGGTTTTCAGCGGGTTCACAAGCTTCGTCAGTCAGGTATTTCATCCCTGCACTTGATGGTGGTTGTGCGCAGGGCGCCTTCGGGCGCGCCGGTAATGCTGGACTCCCCGGTCGACTAACCTGCGCACAGCCGCCGCCCTGTGGCGAGGGGATTTATCCCCGCTGGGCTGCGCAGCAGTCCCAAAACCTGAGCTCGCAGTTTGTCTGGTGGACTGCATTCACTGCTCTTGGGGCTGCTACGCAGCCCAACGGGGATAAATCCCCTCGCCACAATGAATGCTCACGCCATTAGATTTTCAAAGGTAAGGCTATGCCTCTCACACGAAGCTATAAGCACACGATCATCGAACGCGTCAGGTGTGATCCTGAATTCGCCAAAATCCTGCTGGATGAAGCCGTCACTCTGCTTTTGAACGGAGAGCAGGAGATGGCGAGAATGATCCTTCGCAATCTCTTCAATGCCATCTGAGGAGCTTGCTCCCGCTGGGCTCTGTAGGAGCTGGCGAAGCCTGCGATCTTTTGATCTTCCCACTTGGGACTCAAGCGCCTGTGAAAAGATCGCAGCCTCGCTTCGCTCGACAGCTCCTACGCGCCCCAGCGGGAGCAAGCTCCCTCGCCACAAAAGCAATCACTTGAAGATCTGTTGCTACTGTTAACACCAGCCCTGCGACCCTACACCGCACGTGGCCTTTTTACTTCTCAACCCCGATCAGGCTAAATACCGCCACCTGATCGCCCAACCGAGCGGATTGCCCCATGTCCCGACAACGGCTTGCATTTGCCTGGATCGCCTGCTTCGCAGTGCTGTTCAACATGCTTGCCATGCCGCTTTCCAACAGTGGCGGTGCAACCGCCAATTCGCCAGCCGAGCAACTGCTGTGGGGCAGTTTCTGTTCCTCCAGCGGCACGAAAATGGTCGCGGTGTCCCTGGGCAAGTTCGAACAGGGCACGCCACAGAAAGACAATCACTCGACCATGCAACATTGCTGGTGCTGCTCAGGTTCAGCGCCGTTGGTGGCGCTCGCCGGGCATGTCCCGCAGTTGTACCTGGATGCACAGCTGGCCCATCGCGGTGCCGTCCATTCGACGCTCGACAGTCCCACACCACGCCAGCAATGGCCCAGCCTCAACCCTCGCGCTTCGCCTCTGGCCTGATTCTTCCCGCATCAAACTGCGCCCCTGAATCGTTCCGGAGAATTGCCATGTTGAACAGACTTATCCTGCTGGCTGCCCTATTGCTTCCCGTCGGCTTCGCCCAAGCTCACCAGTACAAGGTGGGCGAGCTTGAGATCGCCCATCCGTGGTCCCAGGAGTTGCCGCCCAACGCACCGACCGTGGCCGCGTATTTCGTGATTCACAACGGCGGCACCACCGCCGACAAGCTGCTCAGCGTCGACTCGCCGATTGCCGGCAAGGCCGAGCTCCACGAGCATGTGATGCAAAACGACCTGATGAAAATGCAGCCGGTGCCCGTCGTTGATATCGCCCCCGGTGCGACCGTCACCTTCGCGCCGATGGCGTATCACGTGATGCTGCTGGACCTGAAGGACCGCAGCCTGCTCAGCGATGGCAAACGCTTTGCCATGACCCTGCATTTTGAAAAAGCCGGGGATGTCACGGTCGACGTCGCGGTGCAGAAAAAAGCACCCGACGGCACCAAGACGCACATGCACGCCCAGTAGTCGTAGCCGCCCGTGCAACCTCTTCGCGCCAGGCAGTCCATGCCCCGCCGTCAGCCCATGAGCCTGACACGCGGCAGTTGGATCAGCCTGTTCGCCATGCTGATGATCTTTATCGGTCCGCTGATTTCCCAGTCGATGCCGATGGGTCAGCGCATGTCCATGCCTGTGTCCATGGACACGAACATGGAGATGGGCATGGACATGTCTGCGCACGAAGCGCCGGCAGCCGAACACTGCCCGCCCCAGAGCGAGCACCATGCGTTGTGGGAAAAGTGCGGCTATTGCAGCCTGCTGTTCAATTGCCCCGCACTGCCTGGCGGTCACACCTTCGCGGTCTTCGACACACCCCACACCAACACCTACACCAGCCCTTCCCCACGCCTGGGCCATGCCCGGCCAGCGTTCTTCCCAGGTGCCCGCACCCGCGCACCGCCCCTCGACGCGTAAGCCCGACACTTACCCAACCCGGTCGTACAAGACAGCCCCAGGCTGCCCGACCGCGTCGTCTACGTTTGTTCGATGGAATCATCATGTCCAGGTTTTCTGCTGACATCGCTTTGGGCGCTGCCCAGGTTCGCTGCCCCCTGAACGAGCCACGAGTTCGTTTACGCCAAACCATCGCCGCCCTGTGCGGCCTGCTGCTCACCCCACTCGTACTTGCCGATGAGCACGAGCATCACGACAAGCAGGTCGAAGAACTGAGCCCGACGGTCATCACCGCCATCGCCCCCAGCTCGCCCCTGACCATCGTCACCAACCCCAAGGACCCGCGCCAACCGGTGCCGGCCAGTGACGGCGGCGACTACCTCAAGACCATCCCCGGCTTCGCCCTGGTGCGCAACGGCGGCACCAATGGCGACCCGGTGTTGCGCGGCATGTTCGGCTCGCGGCTGAACATCCTCACCAACGGCAGCATGCTGTTGGGTGCTTGCCCAGGCCGGATGGACGCGCCGACGTCCTACATATCGCCGGAAACCTACGACAAGCTCACCGTCATCAAAGGCCCGCAAACCGTGCTCTGGGGCCCCGGCGCATCGGCCGGGACCGTGCTGTTCGAGCGCGAGCCGGAACAGTTCGGCGAGCTCGGCACCCGGGTCAACGCCAGTGTACTGGCCGGCTCCAACGGCCGTTTCGACAAAGTGGTGGATGCCGCCGCCGGTGGGCCGCTGGGGTATGTACGGGTGATCGGCAACACCGCGCATTCGGACGATTACCGCGACGGCAACAACGACAGCGTGCCGTCGCGCTATGACAAGTGGAATGGCGACGTCACCCTCGGCTGGACCCCTGATGCCGATACCCTGCTGGAATTGACCGCCGGCAAGGGTGACGGTGAAGCGCGCTACGCCGGGCGCGGCATGGACGGCTCGCAGTTCAAGCGCGAAAGCCTCGGGCTGCGTTTCGAGCGCTCGAACATCGGCGAGGTGCTGGACAAGGTCGAGGCCCAGGTCTACTACAACTACGCCGACCACGTGATGGACAACTACACCCTGCGCACGCCGTCCGGCACCGGGATGATGGCTGGGCCCATGGCCTCCAACGTCGACCGCCGCACCCTCGGCGCCCGCATCAAGGCCACCTGGCGCTGGGCTGATGTGCAACTGATCAGCGGCCTCGACGCGCAGACCAACGAGCATCGCCAACGCAGCAGCATGGGCGTGGACACCTACAAGGACCTGCCGTACACCAAGGACGCCGACTTCCACAATTACGGCGTGTTCGGCGAGCTGACCTGGTACGCCGCCGACCGCGACCGAGTGATCACCGGCGCCCGGCTCGACCGTGCCTCGGCCAAGGACTACCGCCAGAGCCTCGGTTCCGGCATGTCGGCCCGACCCAATCCCACCGCCGATGACACCCGTGCCGACACGCTGCCCAGCGGTTTCGTCCGCTACGAACACGACTTGGACGACAGCCCCACCACCCTCTATGCCGGCGTGGGTCACGCGCAACGCTTCCCGGACTACTGGGAGCTGTTCTCGGCGAACGTCGGCCCCAGCGGCTCGCTGAATGCCTTCGACGCGATCAAGCCGGAGAAAACCACCCAGCTCGACTTCGGCCTGCAGTACAAGACCGAAACCCTCGAAGCCTGGGCGTCGGGTTATGTCGGCCAGGTGCGCGACTACATCCTGTTCGATTACACCCCTGGGATGATGGGCACCACCTCCCGGGCCGAGAACATCGATGCACGGATCATGGGCGCTGAATTGGGTGCGGCCTACAAGCTGAGCGAGCGCTGGAAAGCCGACGCCACCCTGGCCTATGCCTGGGGCAAGAACAGCAGCGACGGCAGCGCCCTGGCGCAAATGCCGCCGCTGGACGCGCGCCTGGGCCTGACCTACAGCGAAGACCGCTGGAGCGCCGGCGCCCTGTGGCGTGTGGTGGCGGCGCAGCACCGGGTCGACGAGAACAAGGGCAATGTGGTCGGCAAGGACTACGGCAAGAGTTCGGGCTTCGGCGTGTTCTCACTCAACGGCGCCTACCGCATCAACCAGCACTGGAAGGTCAGCAGCGGCGTCGACAACCTGTTCGGCAAAGCCTACGCCGAGCACTTGAACCTGGCCGGCAACGCCGGGTTCGGCTACCCGGCGAACGATCCCCAGGCCATCAACGAACCGGGGCGCACGCTCTGGACCAAGGTGGATATGAGTTTCTAAAAGCATCGCGGGCAAGCCTTGCTCCCACAGGTACTCCATTGCTGAGGGAACACAACGGGGCCCACAGCAATGACAAAGACTGTGGGAGCAAGGCTTGCCCGCGATCGGTTGCGCAGCAACCGAAAAATATAACAACCCAATTTGCCCTGCGGAGCGCTTTCTGATGAGCCAACCGAAACCCAATTTCTACAACCTGGCCTGGCGCTGGCATTTTTATGCCGGGCTGTTCGTGGCGCCGTTCATGGTGATGCTGGCCCTGACCGGGATCATTTACCTGTTCAAGCCGCAACTCGATCCACTGATGTACGGCAGCCTGTTGAACGTGCCAGCCGGGCATCACACCCTGACGGCGGACGACCTGCTCAAGCAGGTCCGCCAGGCCTACCCCCAAGGCCAGGTCAAACAGTACCTGCCACCGGTCAATGCCGAGCGCAGCGCGCAATTCGTGGTGATCGACCAGGGCCGGGAACTGAACGTGTTCATCGACCCGTATCACGGCGATGTCCTCGGCGAGCAGGATGCGAAGAACAACCTGCAAGCCATGGCCCGGGCCATCCACGGCGAGTTGCTGATCGGCACGGTCGGTGACCGGCTGGTGGAAATGGCCGCCGGCTGGGGCGTGGTGCTGGTGGTCTCCGGGTTGTACCTGTGGTGGCCGCGCGGGCAATCGTCAGCCGGCGTGCTGTGGCCGCGCTGGAGCGCACGCGGTCGGCTGTTCTGGCGTGACCTGCACGTGGTCGTCGGTTTCTGGGGCGCAGCATTGCTGCTGGTGATGCTGCTCAGCGGCATGACCTGGACCGGCTTCTGGGGCAAGCAATACGCCAACCTCTGGAACCGCTTCCCGGCGGCGATGTGGAATGACGTGCCCAAGTCCGACGTCGAGGCCGGCAGCCTCAACAACGCCCATCGCCAGACCGTGCCGTGGGCGGTGGAAAACACGCCGATGCCGATGTCCGGCGACCATGCCGAGCACATGGGCCACGGCGGCATGCACGAAGGCCCCGCCGCCCCGACTGTCAGCCTGCAAGCGGTGCAGGACATCGCCACTGAACGCCAGGTCACGCCCGGCTACAGCATCACCCTGCCGACCACGGCCAGCGGCGTGTTCACCGTCGCCGTGTTTGCCGACGACCCGCGTAACGACGCCACCCTGCACGTGGACCAGTACTCCGGCAAGGTCCTGGCCGATGTGCGCTGGGAGCACTACGGCGTCGTGGCCCGCGCCACCGAAACCGGGGTGATGCTGCACGAAGGCAAGATGTTCGGCCCGCTGAACCAGATCATCGTGCTGCTGATTTGCCTGATGATCCTGCTCAGCGCCGTGAGTGGCCTGGTGATCTGGTGGAAGCGCCGGCCAGAAGGCAAGTTCGGCGTACCGCCGCTGCGTCACGACCTGCCGACCTGGAAGACCGGGGTGTTCATCATGCTGGCCCTGGCGGTGGTGTTTCCGTTGGTGGGGGCGTCGCTGGTGGTGGTGTGGTTGCTGGATCGCCTCGTTACCCGGCTCAATCGCCAGCCTGAGATTGCCTCATCTTCAAACTGAAGACAGTGCGTTAACGGAAGGCGGCGCGAAACCTCTACAATCGCGCCCGCCTTTCAAACCACGAACACAGTTCAAACTGTGGGAGCGGGCTGTGTGGGAGCAAGGCTTGCTCGCGATCCAGGCGCTGCGGTCCTCAAGAGACCGCGTCGTTTTCATCGCGGGCAAGCCTTGCTCCCACACAGCCCGCTCCCACAATGAGACTGTGTTTCACACCAAATGCCGAGTAGCTGCATGACCTCCCTAACCCTCTCCCACCTCGCCTGGGCGCCCCTGGGCCATGGCCACTGTCATCACCAGTTCCAGCTGCGTGACGTGACGTTGCAGGTGGCGGCCGGGGAGTTTGTCGGGTTGATCGGGCCCAACGGCAGCGGCAAGACCAGCCTGTTGCGCTGCGCCTATCGCTTCAGCCGGCCGGAACATGGCGAGGTGAAACTCGATCATCACAACGTCTGGAAGCAGTCCTCGCGCTGGTGCGCCCAACGCATCGCCGTGGTCCTGCAAGAGTTTCCCGACGCCTTCGGCCTGACGGTCGAGGAAGTGGTCGCCATGGGCCGCACGCCCCACAAAGGTCTGTTCGACGGCGACAATCACGACGACCGTCGACTCGTGCTCCAGGCACTGGAATCGGCCGGGCTTGCAGGCTTTGGCGAGCATGCATTCGCCACCCTCTCGGGCGGTGAGAAGCAACGGGTGATCCTTGCCCGGGCCCTGGCCCAGCAACCGCAGTTGTTGATCCTCGACGAACCGACCAATCACCTCGACCCCCACTATCAATTGCAATTGCTGCAACTGATCAAGGGCCTGGGCATCGGCACCCTCGCCAGCCTCCACGACCTGAACCTGGCCGCCGCCTTCTGCGACCGCCTGTACGTGATCGAACACGGGCGCATCGTCGCCAGCGGCACGCCCAAGGATGTCCTCACCGTCGAGCTGTTGCGCGCGGTGTTCGGCATCGAAGCCCTGGTGGATGAACACCCGCTGTCCGGCTACCCACGAATCACCTGGATAACCCAACCATGACTTTGCGTTCCCTGCTGTTGCTGCCCTTGCTGCTAGGCAGCGCCCACGCCCTGGCCGAAGCCACCCACTACCCCTTGACGATCCAGAGCTGCAATCGCCAGGTGGTGTTCAACGAGGCACCTCGGCACGCGGTCAGCCATGACATCAACATGACCCAGATGATGCTCGCCCTGGGCCTCAAGCCGCGCATGGTCGGCTACAGCGGCATCAGCGGCTGGAAATCGGTGACGCCCGAGATGACCAGGATCCTCGATGGCCTGCCGGAACTGGCCGCCAAGTACCCTTCGGTGGAAACCCTGCTCAATGCCAACGTCGATTTCTTCTTCGCCGGCTGGGACTACGGCATGCGCGTGGGCGGCGACCTGACCCCACAGACCCTGCAACCGCTGGGCATCAATGTCTATGAATTGACCGAGTCCTGCGCGTTCGTGATGAAGCGTCCAGCGGCCTCGCTGGAGGACACCTACAACGACCTGCGCAACCTCGGCAAGATCTTCGACGTGCAGGATCGCGCCAACGCGCTGATCGCCACGATGCAGGCCCAGGTGGCCGAAGTGCGCAAGCACCTGCCCGCCCAGCAACCGCGTGTGTTCCTGTACGACAGCGGCGAAGACCGCGCCATGACCTCCGGGCGCCTGGGCATGCCCCAGGCCCTGATCGATGCAGCCGGTGGGCGCAACATCCTCGATGACGTGGAAACCAGTTGGACCCGGGTGAACTGGGAGAACGTGGTCGAGCGCAACCCGCAGGTCATCGTGATCGTCGACTACGGCGAAGTCAGCGCCGAGCAGAAACAGCAATTCCTGCTGGACAACCCGGCCCTGCAATCGGTGGAGGCGATCCGGCAACGGCGCTTCATCGTGATCCCCTACGTGCAGGCCACGCCGGGCATCGACAACGTGCTGGCGGTACAAACCCTGGCGCGGGGTTTCCACGGCCAATGAACGGTCGTCGCTACGGCGCCCTGTTGATGTTCCTCGGCGCACTGCTGCTGGTGTCGTGCGTGGTGTCCCTGGGTTTCGGGCCGGCGCGGGTGCCGGTGGCCGTGGTCTGGGACATCCTGCTGAACAAAGCCTTCGGAGTGGGTGACGTACATTGGACGCCCGGCCAGGAGCATATCGTCTGGCTGATCCGCGTCCCGCGGTTGTTGCTCGGGGCCTTGGTCGGCGCCGGGCTGGCGTTGATCGGTGCGGTGCTGCAAGCCGTCACGCGCAACCCGCTGGCGGACCCGCACCTGCTGGGCGTCACTTCTGGCGCGACTCTGGGAGCGGTGATCGTGGTGCTGCATGTCGGCGAGATT
This sequence comes from Pseudomonas sp. CFII68, assembly GCF_000416195.1. Classification (NCBI taxonomy): domain Bacteria; kingdom Pseudomonadati; phylum Pseudomonadota; class Gammaproteobacteria; order Pseudomonadales; family Pseudomonadaceae; genus Pseudomonas; species Pseudomonas sp. CFII68. The sequence goes on along the minus strand of NZ_ATLN01000118.1, from coordinate 25,070 downwards.
TTCGGCCTGCTGACCCTGCCGCTGGCGGCGTTCATCGGTGCGCTGCTGAGCATGCTGCTGGTGCTGACCATTGCTGCCCGCCAGGGTCGCCTGGAAAGTGATCGCCTGTTGTTGTGCGGCGTGGCGGTGTCCTTCGTGATGATGGCGGCGGCCAACCTGTTGTTGTTCCTCGGTGACCATCGCGCCAGTTCGGCGGTGATGTTCTGGATGCTCGGCGGCCTGGGCCTGGCCCGCTGGGAACTGCTGGCGGTGCCGGCGGCCAGTGTGGTGCTGGGACTGGTGTTGCTGCTGGGCATGGCCCGGCCGCTGAACGCGCTGATGGCCGGCGAACAGACCGCCGTGACCCTGGGCCTGAACGCGGCGAAGGTGCGGTGGTGGATCTTCTTGATCGCCTCGCTGATGACCGGCGTGCTGGTGTCCATCAGCGGCTCGATTGGCTTTGTCGGGCTGATGGTGCCGCACATTGCCCGGCGCCTGGTGGGCGCCGAGCATCGTCGGTTGCTGCCGGCTTGTGTGCTGCTTGGCAGCCTGTTCCTGGTGTGGGTGGACGTGGCGGCGCGGACGTTGATCGCGCCGGAAGACTTGCCGATTGGTGTCGCGACAGCCGCTATCGGCGGACTGTTTTTCATTGGCCTGATGCGCCGCCGCTGAACGGCGTCTTTTCCTGAATCACAAAAATCACCTGTGGGAGCGAGCTTGCTCGCGATAGCGATGGATCAGTCAAATCAGAGGTGACTGACACACCGCTATCGCGAGCAAGCGCGCTCCCACAGGGGCATCGCAACTCTCTCGCCCCAATGTGGCGCACCTCTTCGCACCAGCCCCCACAATGCGTTCACTCATGGTGCAACCGCTCGAACACGTCCCACGCCAACCCCGCATTTCAACGCCTTCCCCCGACCGGGCACACCCCTTGCAAAAGCGCTTTCAGCGTTTGCATCTGCCCTCAAAAAAAATTCATAAGTCCACGGAGATCGCACAATGAAGCGTCGTAGCTTGATCAAGGCTTTTACACTCTCGGCAAGCATTGCCGCGATGGGCATGGCCTGGACCGTCCAGGCCGCCGAGACCATCAAGGTCGGCATCCTGCATTCGCTGTCCGGCACCATGGCGATCTCCGAGACGTCCCTCAAGGACATGGCGCTGATGACCATTGATGAGATCAACGCCAAGGGTGGTGTGAACGGCAAGAAGCTTGAAGCGGTGGTCGTGGACCCGGCGTCGAACTGGCCGCTGTTCGCCGAAAAAGGCCGTCAGTTGCTGACCCAGGACAAGGTCGCCGTGGTGTTCGGCTGCTGGACCTCGGTGTCGCGTAAATCCGTGCTGCCGGTGTTCGAAGAGCTCAATGGGCTGCTGTTCTACCCGGTGCAATACGAAGGTGAAGAGATGTCGCCAAACGTGTTCTACACCGGCGCCGCGCCGAACCAGCAGGCGATTCCGGCGGTGGAATACCTGATGAGCGAAGAAGGCGGCAGCGCCAAGCGTTATTTCCTGCTGGGCACCGACTACGTCTACCCGCGCACCACCAACAAGATCCTGCGCTCGTTCCTGCACTCCAAAGGCGTGGCAGACAAAGACATCGAAGAGGTCTACACCCCGTTCGGCCACAGCGACTACCAGACCATCGTGGCCAACATCAAGAAGTTCTCGGCCGGCGGCAAGACCGCCGTCATTTCCACGGTCAACGGCGACTCCAACGTGCCGTTCTACAAAGAACTGGCGAACCAGGGCCTGAAAGCCACCGACGTACCGGTCGTGGCGTTCTCCGTGGGCGAAGAGGAACTGCGCGGCATCGACACCAAACCGTTGGTGGGTAACCTGGCGGCGTGGAACTACTTCGAATCCGTGGAGAATCCGGCGAACAAGAAATTCGTCGATTCCTGGAAAGCCTACGCCAAGGCCAAGAACCTGCCAGGCGCCGACAAAGCCGTGACCAACGACCCGATGGAAGCCACCTACGTCGGCATCCACATGTGGGCCCAAGCCGTGGAAAAAGCCAAGTCCACCGACGTCGACAAAGTCCGCGAAGCCCTGGCCGGCCAGACCTTCGCCGCACCGTCGGGCTACACCCTGACCATGGACAAGACCAACCATCACCTGCACAAGCCAGTGATGATCGGCGAGATCCAGGCCGACGGTCAGTTCAACGTGGTCTGGCAGACCGAAGGCCCGATCCGCGCCCAGCCTTGGAGCCCGTTCATCGCTGGCAACGACAAGAAGCCTGACTATGCGGTGAAGAGCAACTGAGCCTGGGAACAAGCCCCTAACTCTGTGGGAGTAAAGCTTGCTCACGATCGCGGTCATCCAGACATACCGCCATCGCGAGCAAGCTTTGCTCCCACAGGGTCCGTCGTCGCCTTACAGGACGTAGCTATGTCCCTTTATCGTTTGTTCCTTCTAGCATGCTTGCTGCTACCAATGGCCTCACACGCCGGCGACGCCGAAGACTTCGTCGCCGCCAACCCGACCCAGCAGGCCAAACTCCTGGAAAGCTGGGCCGCGCAGCCGGAGCCTGAGCGCGTCGAACTGATCAACGCCCTGCAACAAGGCCAGTTGACCGTCGATGGCCAACCCAAGACCCTGCGTCTGAACAACCGCTTGCGCGGGCTGATCGAAACCGCCCTCGCCAGCCATCAACTGCTCGCCGTCGATGCCCACGTACGCCTGGCTGCCGCGCAGCAACTGCAAAAAAGCGCCCGCCCCGCCCAACTGGCGTTTCTTGATCGGCAACTGGCCGGCGAGCAGGATGAAGATGTACACGCCGCCCTGAGCCTGGCCCTGGCGAACCTGCAACTGGTAGACGCCAACCCGAACGTACGCCTGGCCGCCGTCCGCCTGCTGGGGGAAACCGGCGATCCGCTGGCCCGCACCCGCCTGGAAGGTTTGCTCGAACCCGGCGTCGAAACCGATGCCGCTGTGCGCACTGCTGCCGAAACCAGCCTCAGCCAGGTCAAACGCAAACTCCTGGTGGGCGAGTTGCTGGGCCAAGCCTTCAGCGGCATGTCCCTGGGTTCGATCCTGCTGCTCGCCGCCCTCGGCCTGGCGATCACCTTCGGCCTGCTGGGGGTGATCAACATGGCCCACGGCGAAATGCTGATGCTGGGTGCCTACTCCACTTATGTGGTGCAGATGCTGTTCCAGCGCTTCGCCCCGAACGCCATCGAGTTCTATCCGCTGATCGCCCTGCCGGTGGCGTTTTTCATCACCGCCGCCATCGGCATGGCCCTGGAGCGCACGGTGATTCGCCACCTCTATGGGCGTCCACTGGAAACCCTGCTCGCCACTTGGGGCATCAGCCTGATGCTGATCCAACTGGTGCGCCTGGTGTTCGGCGCGCAGAACGTCGAAGTCGCCAACCCGGCCTGGCTGTCGGGCGGCATTCAGGTATTGCCGAACCTGGTGCTCCCATACAACCGCATCGTGATCATTGCCTTCGCGCTGTTCGTGGTGGTGCTGACCTGGCTGTTGCTGAACAAGACGCGCCTGGGCCTGAACGTCCGCGCCGTGACCCAGAACCGCAACATGGCCGCCTGCTGCGGCGTGCCCACCGGGCGGGTGGACATGCTCGCCTTCGGCCTCGGCTCGGGCATCGCCGGGTTGGGTGGCGTGGCCCTGAGCCAGATCGGCAACGTCGGTCCGGACCTGGGCCAGAGCTACATCATCGACTCGTTCCTGGTGGTGGTGCTCGGCGGCGTCGGCCAGTTGGCCGGTAGCGTGTTCGCCGCGTTCGGCCTGGGCATCGCCAACAAGATCCTCGAACCGCAGATCGGCGCCGTGCTCGGCAAGATCCTGATCCTCGCGCTGATCATTCTGTTCATTCAGAAGCGTCCGCAAGGCCTCTTCGCGCTCAAAGGACGGGTAATCGACTGATGAACCAGCCCCTGATGCTCACGGCCACGCAAAAGGCCGGTCCCAAAGTTACCCTCGCCGTTGGCATGCTGATCCTGGCCGTGCTGTTGAGCTTGCCGCTACTGTCGCTGCTGGCGGCGGACAATCCGCTGCACGTCTCGGCGTATACCCTGACCCTGGTGGGCAAGATTCTCTGCTACGCCATCGTCGCCCTGGCCCTGGACCTGGTCTGGGGCTATGCCGGCTTGCTCTCCCTGGGCCATGGCCTGTTCTTCGCCCTGGGCGGCTACGCCATGGGCATGTACCTGATGCGCCAGGCCGCTGGCGATGGCTTGCCGGCGTTCATGACCTTCTTGTCGTGGACCGAGCTGCCCTGGTACTGGGCCGGCACCGACAGCTTCCTCTGGGCCATGTGCCTGGTGGTGCTGGCGCCGGGTTTGCTGGCGCTGGTGTTCGGTTTCTTCGCCTTCCGTTCGCGGATCAAGGGCGTGTATTTCTCGATCATGACCCAGGCCCTGACTTTCGCCGGGATGCTGTTGTTTTTCCGCAACGAAACCGGGTTTGGCGGCAACAACGGCTTCACCAATTTCCGCTCGATCCTGGGCTTTGGCATCACCGAGCCGGGCACCCGCGCGGTGCTGTTTTTCGCCACGGTGTTGTTGCTGGTGGCGAGCCTGTTCATCGGCTGGCGCCTGGCCCGCAGCAAGTTCGGCCGGGTGCTGACCGCCCTGCGCGACGCGGAAAACCGCCTGATGTTCTGCGGCTACGACCCCCGTGGTTTCAAGCTGTTCGTCTGGGTGTTGAGCGCGGTGTTGTGCGGCTTGGCCGGGGCGTTGTACGTGCCGCAGGTGGGCATCATCAACCCCAGCGAAATGTCGCCGACCAACTCCATCGAAGCCGCCGTGTGGGTCGCCCTTGGCGGGCGCGGCACACTGATCGGACCGCTGCTGGGTGCCGGCGTAGTCAACGGCATGAAGAGCTGGTTCACCGTGGCGTTTCCTGAGTACTGGCTATTTTTCCTCGGTGCGCTGTTCATCGTCGTGACCCTGTATCTGCCCAAGGGCGTGATCGGTCTGCTGAAGAAAAGAGGTGAACAATGAGAATCACAGCGAGTGCCGAATTCATGCTCGAACCCGCCTTCTTCCCGCCGGAACCCAACCAGGACGCTGGCAGCAGCCGCGACGCCATCGGCCTCGGCCAAGCAGCCGGCGTGGGCCTGAACACCCGCCACGGCACCATCCTGACCCTGGAAGACATCAGCGTCAGTTTCGACGGCTTCAAGGCCTTGAACGATTTGAACCTGTACATCGGCGTCGGCGAGTTGCGCTGCATCATCGGCCCCAACGGCGCCGGCAAGACCACGCTGATGGACGTGATCACCGGCAAGACCCGTCCCAGCCATGGCAAGGCCTGGTTTGGTGAAACCCTGGACCTGACCAGCATGAGCGAAGTGGCGATCGCCCAGGCCGGCATCGGTCGCAAGTTCCAGAAGCCTACGGTGTTCGAAGCGTTGAGCGTGTTCGAGAACCTGGAGCTGGCGCTCAAGACCGACAAGTCGGTGTGGGCCAGCCTGCGGGCGAAACTCACTGGCGAGCAGCACGACCGTATCAACGAAGTGCTCGAGACTATCCGCCTCACCACCTCGGTCAACCGCGCCGCCGGGCTGCTGTCCCACGGGCAGAAGCAGTTCCTGGAGATCGGCATGCTGCTGGTGCAAGACCCGCAATTGCTGTTGCTCGACGAACCGGTGGCGGGCATGACCGACGCCGAGACCGAGTTCACCGCCGAGCTGTTCAAGTCCTTGGCGGGCAAGCATTCGCTGATGGTGGTGGAGCACGACATGGGCTTCGTCGGCGCGATTGCCGACCACGTCACCGTGCTGCACCAGGGCAGCGTGCTGGCCGAAGGGTCGCTGGAACAGGTGCAGGAAAATGAGCGGGTGATCGAGGTGTATCTCGGTCGCTAGACCTGCAAACACATCCCCCTGCGGGAGCGGGCGTGTGGGAGTGAGCCTGTGGGAGCAAAGCTTGCTCGCGATAGCGGCGCCTCGGTCTATCGGAAGGACCGCGTTATCGTTCATCGCGAGCAAGCTTTGCTCCCACAGAAAGGTATTGCTTCTACAGAAAGGTATTGCTTCTACAGAAAGGTTGCTTCTACAGAAAGCTATTGCTCCCACAGGGGACTTGAGGGGAATTCAAGACATGCTGCAAGTCGACAAACTGCACCAGTACTACGGCGGTAGCCACATCCTGCGTGGCCTGTCGTTCGACGCCAAGGTCGGCGAGGTGACCTGCCTGCTGGGGCGCAACGGCGTGGGCAAGACCACCCTGCTCAAATGCCTGATGGGCCTGTTGCCGGCCAAGGAAGGCGCGGTGAACTGGGAAGGCAAAGCCATCACTACGTTCAAGCCACACCAACGGGTGCATGCCGGCATCGCCTACGTGCCCCAGGGCCGGGAGATTTTCGGGCGGCTGACGGTGGAAGAAAACCTGCTGATGGGCCTGTCGCGCTTTCCCGGCTCCGAAGCCAAGGAAGTGCCGGCATTCATCTACGAATTGTTCCCGGTGCTGCTGCAAATGAAACAGCGCCGTGGCGGTGACCTGTCCGGCGGCCAGCAACAGCAGCTCGCCATTGGCCGGGCCCTGGCCAGCCGTCCACGCCTGCTGATTCTCGACGAGCCCACCGAAGGCATCCAGCCCTCGGTGATCAAGGAGATCGGCGTGGTGATCAAGAAACTGGCGGCCCGGGGCGACATGGCGATTTTGCTGGTGGAGCAGTTCTACGACTTCGCCGCCGAGCTGGCCGATCAATACCTGGTGATGTCCCGGGGCGAGATCGTGCAGCAGGGCCGTGGAGAAAATATGGAAGCCGAGGGTGTGCGCGGGCTGGTTACGATCTAGTCTTAGCGTCCCGACGATCATTAGAAAATCATGAATCTACCTGTATCGCCATCAGCCCTGTTCACCCCCAGCTGGCACGCCGAGCTGGACTTGGGTTATGCCCGATTCGGCGACTGCACACGTCCGGTTCAGCGCCGCCACAAAGGTCCGTTGCGGGTGCAGAAGCACTTGTACGCCGAGGGTCCCGAGGTGTGCCAGCACATCATCGTCCACCCGCCTGGCGGGATTGCCGGCGGTGACCGCCTGGACATCTCGGCCCACGTCGGCCCGGGCGCCTGGGCGCAGTTGACCAGCCCCGGCGCGGCCAAGTGGTATCGCGCCGCCGCCCCTGCGTACCAGCAGTTGACCCTGAGCGTGGCCCCCGGTGCGACCCTGGAATGGCTGCCCCAGGAAACCATCGTCTTCAGCGCGGCCCAGGCCGAACTCAGCACGAGCATCGACCTGCAGGGCGACGGGCGCCTGTTCTACTGGGACATGGTTGCCCTCGGCCGACCGGCCAGCGGCGAGCGGTTCGACCTGGGGCATTTCCAGTCACGGTTGGACATTCGCCGCGACGGCCAGTTGCTGTGGCATGAACGCCAGCGCATTGTGGGCGGTGATGGGTTGCTCGACTCACCCATCGGGCTGGACGGTGATCCGGTGTTTGCCACGTTGCTGGTGACCGGCGAGATCGACAGCGAGCTGTTGGAGCAGTGCCGATCCCTGGACCATGCCGTGCGCGGCGACCTGACCCAATTGCCCGGCCTGGTCGTGGCCCGCTGCCTGGCAAGTGAGGCGTTGCTGGCGCGGGGGTGGTTGATTGAATTGTGGCGCTTGCTCAGGCCTGCATTGCTTGGAAGAGAGGCCGTGCCTCCGAGAATCTGGAGTACATGAATCTGCTTTCCTGTCGGAGCAATGGCATGCAAACAATGAATTTCTGTGGGAGCAATGGAGTGGAAGCAATGAATTTCTGTGGGAGCAAAGCTTGCTCGCGATGAACGATGACGCGGTCTTTCTGATAGACCGAAGCGCTGCTATCGCGAGCAAGCTTTGCTCCCACAGGTTTTGCTTTTACAGGTTTGGCTCCCACAGGTTTGCTTTTACAGGTTTGCTTTTACAGGTTTGGCTCCCACAGGCCTGTCCCCACAGGTATCTGTGTTTACGGCCCGAATTTTTTATCTGCCCTTATGGATTGCACATGGACCTGACCCCACGCGAAAAAGACAAGCTGCTGATCTTCACCGCTGGCCTCGTCGCCGAACGACGGTTGGCCCGTGGCCTGAAGCTCAACTACCCGGAGGCCATGGCCTATATCTCCGCCGCCCTGCTCGAAGGCGCCCGTGACGGCCAGACCGTGGCCGAGCTGATGCACTACGGCACCACGCTGCTGAGCCGCGAGCAGGTGATGGAAGGCATTCCGGAAATGATCCCCGAGATCCAGGTCGAGGCGACGTTTCCCGACGGCACCAAACTGGTCACCGTCCACCAGCCCATCGCCTGAGGCCACGCAATGACGCACCACGTCCGTGACGCCCAACTGGCAGACCTTCCAGCGATCCGCGATATCTACAACGACGCGGTACTGAACACCACCGCGATCTGGAACGAACAGGCCGTGGACCTGGGCAATCGCCAGGCGTGGTTCAGCGCCCGACAATCCCAAGGCTATCCGGTGCTGGTGATGGTCGACGCCGAGGAGAACGTGCTCGGCTACGCTTCATTCGGCGACTGGCGGCCTTTCGACGGTTTCCGGCACACCGTGGAGCATTCGGTCTACGTCTGCCGCGACCAGCGCGGCAATGGCCTCGGCCCGTTGTTGATGAGCGCATTGATCGAGCGCGCCAGGGGCTGCGGCAAACACGTGATGGTCGCCGCCATCGAGAGCGGCAATGCCGCCTCGATTCGCCTGCACGAGCGCGCCGGTTTCGTCACCACCGGGCAGATGCCCCAGGTGGGTACCAAGTTCGGCCGCTGGCTGGATCTGACTTTCATGCAGTTGGTCCTCAATCCCGGGGCGCAACCGCCCGTCTTCGACAAGGAGTGATGCCTATGAACCCCGCCCAGTTACGTCGTGTCCACGCTGAAAGCTTTGCGCATTATCGCCAGGGCCTGATCGATCTGTTGCTCGACGCCGTCGGATACGGCGCCAGCGTGGGGTTCCTGGCCGATCTCGATGCCGACCAGGCCCGCGCCTATTTCGACGAGGTCCAGGCCAGCCTCAACCAGGGCCACCTGCTGCTGTGGGTGGTGGTCAAGGATGAACAGGTGCAGGCCAGCGTCCAGCTTGCCCTGTGCCAGAAGCCCAACGGCCTCAACCGCGCTGAAGTGCAGAAGCTGCTGGTGCGCGGCGAGGCCCGCCGTCGTGGCCTGGGCCAGCAATTGATGAGTGCCCTGGAACTCGGCGCCCGCCAGCACAAGCGCGGCCTGCTGTACCTGGACACCCAGGCCGGCTCCGAGGCCGAGGCATTCTACCGGGCCATGGGCTACACCCGCGTCGGCGAGCTGCCCGACTACTGCCAGAGCCCGGACGGGACGTATACCGCGACCACCATTTACTACAAGACTTTGGGGCAACCGCAATGATTCCAGGGCAATACCAGGTCCAGCCTGGCGACATCGAACTCAACGTCGGTCGCCGCACGCTCACGCTGAACGTCGCCAACAGCGGCGACCGGCCGATCCAGGTTGGTTCGCACTATCACTTTTTCGAAACCAACGACGCCCTGACCTTCGACCGCGCCGCCAGCCGTGGCATGCGCTTGAACATCCCGGCCGGCACCGCGGTGCGCTTCGAACCGGGCCAGAGCCGCGAGGTGGAACTGGTGGACCTGGCCGGGCATCGCCGGGTGTTCGGGTTTGCCGGGCGGGTCATGGGCAACCTTTAGGTCTCACAAGCGGACGCAGAGCGTCCATGGCGGCATTCCCACGCAGAGCGTGGGAACGATCAGGAAACCTCAAGGCGAGCACATGAAGATTTCGAGACAAGCCTACGCCGACATGTTCGGCCCCACCGTCGGTGACAAGGTCCGCCTGGCCGACACCGAGTTGTGGATCGAAGTGGAAAAGGACTTCACCACCTACGGCGAAGAAGTGAAATTCGGCGGCGGCAAGGTGATTCGCGACGGCATGGGCCAGAGCCAGCTGCTGGCCGCCGAGGTCGTCGACACCTTGATCACCAACGCGCTGATCATCGATCACTGGGGCATCGTCAAAGCCGATGTCGGCCTCAAGGACGGACGCATCGCGGCCATCGGCAAGGCCGGCAACCCGGACATCCAGCCCGACGTGACCATCGCCATCGGCGCCAGCACCGAAGTGATCGCCGGCGAAGGCATGATCCTCACCGCCGGCGGCATCGACACCCACATCCATTTCATCTGCCCCCAGCAGATCGAAGAAGCGCTGATGAGCGGCGTCACCACCATGATCGGCGGCGGCACCGGTCCCGCCACCGGGACCAACGCCACCACCTGTACCTCCGGCCCATGGCACCTGGCGCGCATGCTCCAGGCCGCCGATGCCTTCGCGATGAACATCGGGTTCACCGGCAAGGGCAACGCCAGCCTACCGGAACCGCTGATCGAGCAGGTCAAGGCCGGGGCCATCGGCCTGAAGCTGCACGAAGACTGGGGCACCACCCCGGCCGCCATCGACAACTGCTTGAGCGTGGCCGACCAGTACGACGTGCAGGTGGCGATCCACACCGACACCCTCAACGAATCGGGCTTCGTCGAAACCACCCTCGCCGCCTTCAAGGGCCGCACCATCCACACCTACCACACCGAAGGTGCCGGTGGCGGTCATGCGCCGGACATCATCAAGGCCTGCGGCTTCGCCAACGTGCTGCCCAGCTCCACCAACCCGACCCGGCCGTTCACCCGCAACACCATCGACGAACACCTGGACATGCTGATGGTCTGCCATCACCTGGACCCGAGCATTGCCGAAGACGTGGCCTTCGCCGAAAGCCGCATTCGTCGCGAAACCATCGCCGCCGAAGACATTCTCCATGACCTCGGTGCCTTCTCGATGATCAGCTCCGACAGCCAGGCCATGGGCCGCGTCGGCGAAGTCATCACGCGCACCTGGCAGACCGCCGACAAGATGAAGAAGCAACGCGGCGCCCTGCCCGGCGACGGCGAAGGCAACGACAACTTCCGCATCAAGCGCTACATCGCCAAGTACACCATCAACCCGGCGATCACCCACGGCATCAGCCATGAAGTGGGTTCCATCGAAGTGGGCAAGTGGGCCGACCTGGTGCTGTGGCGCCCGGCGTTCTTCGGTGTCAAGCCGACGTTGATCCTCAAGGGCGGGGCGATAGCCGCCAGCCTGATGGGTGACGCCAACGCCTCGATCCCGACGCCACAACCGGTGCACTACCGACCGATGTTCGCAAGCTTTGGCGGCTCGCGGCATGCCACCAGCCTGACCTTCATCAGCCAGGCCGCCGCCGAGGCCGGGTTGCCGGAACAGCTTGGGCTGAAGAAGAAAATCGCCGTGGTCAAAGGCTGCCGCGATGTGCAGAAGACCGACCTGATCCACAACGACTACCTGCCGAGCATCGACGTTGACCCACAGACCTACCAGGTCAAGGCCGACGGCGTATTGCTGTGGTGCGAACCAGCTGAAGTGCTGCCGATGGCGCAGCGGTATTTCCTGTTTTGAGTTGAATCACACTGGGTATCCGGCCAACAGTTACATGTGGCGAGGGGATTTATCCCCGCTGGGCTGCACAGCAGCCCTAAAAAACTGATCACATCAACCTGATACATCGCGGTGGCCGGCTTTGGGGCTGCTTCGCAGCCCAGCGGGGATAAATCCCCTCGCCACAGGGTTCATTGATCCAGGCGGGAACGGGGTCGTCTTACAGGTCCGTGCTTTCCAGCAGGGCCTCCAGCTCCTCTTTGGTCAATAACTGGATCAGCTCCGCTTCCTTGACCTTGTGTTGCAAGCCCAGTGTCTCGGATTGGCTGACATAGTCGGGCTCCTCCAGGGTTCCGGCCGCTTTCGCCTCATCCAGCGCAAGCTGATTGGCGATGAGGGCATCATTCATCGCCTGGAAAAGGCTCGCGCGTTTTTGCTTCAGGTAATCGATCCAGAAGTCCCGGCCAACCAGCGACTGCAATTGCTTCGGTGAATCATCCAGCGCGATGATCTCGGCTGCCGCCGCATTGAGCATCTCTGTGGTAACGCCGGCCACCTGGATAAATCGCCCACCCTTGGGCTGTCCGGGCAGTTCCAGTCGATCCTTGAGGCCGACACGGTAGGCCAGGCGCACCTCTACTTCTTCGATCTGCCTGATGAGCAGGTTCTTTTGCGCGGTGGTGAGATCCCGGCGGGCATTGATCGTGTCACGCCGCTGCTGGATATCCTGCAGGGCAATGCGCTCCACCTCATCGAGGCGAAACAGCCCCTTGGCCAGCCGGATCAGCGCCACAGCCTCCTGTTCTCCCACCGTCAGGGCCTTGGCGTTGTGGATCATCAATTTGATTTCCAGGTAGCTGAAGGACAACGCGGCGCGATCCTCACACGCCGGCGCGCCAGCCAGGTCGAACAGTTCACGCCGCAACTCGGTGGAATCCCTGATCGCTTCAAGCATCTGCCAGACACGCGCCTGGAGGTCCGGATAATTTTCCACTTCCTGGTAGGAGCCGGCCAATCGGCTCAACAGCTGAAAAAACTCCCTGGACTGGGCTTCAGCCTTCAGGCTTTGCCACAACGCCTTTTTGTCCTGCAATTGCTCCGTGGGCAGGTCTCGCAACCATAAATCCACATTCGACAGCCTTTGCGCCGGGGCAGGCTCAAACGCGCCGGGCAAACGCAAGGCCACCCATTCGGGATGCAAGGGCAGGAGGTTCGTCCAGTAATCACGCAAGCGCTGCTGGGTCGCCTCGCTCAACGGATTGCCTTGGATCAGGGTCACGCCATTGACACGTGCCGTGGCATGAGCACGCTCGGCTGGCGGGGAAGTCAGATCAGCCGGCACATCGGTCAGTTGGTTGTTGCGTAAATCAATCTGTTCCAGCGGCTGATCGCGCAAACCGGTAGGCCAGGTGTCAATTCCAGTGTCCCTCAGACTCAATCCGCGCAGGTCGGTCAGAGGGCTGAAGTCCGGTAACCGGCCCAGCGAATTATGATCCAGATTGAGCATTTTCAGACTGGCACGCCCCTCCAGGATCTGAATGCCGCGGGGTGTCAGCCTGATTTGATTCGACCGCAACTGCAGCCTGGTCAAACTATTCATCAACCCCAGCGATGCAGGAATACCGGTCAACCTGTTGCTGGACATGTCCAACCAGCGAAGCGAGGAGAAGCCCGTGAGGAATCTGTCGCAGGAGGGTTCCGACAACCTCATGTCTCGAAGCTTTAGCGAGGCCACATGGCTAAAGTCGGCCGACAGGCCCGGCAACGTTCCTACGTCCTGCCCACTCAAATCAAGCTCATACCCGACCCTGCTGCCATCCACCGCCGTAACGACCGGCGTCTGGCGCCTCCAGCACCGTTTGATGCGCTCAGCCACCCCTTGCCTGATCGCTGGCGGCACCCGCCGGATACGATCATTACCCACATCCAGTATCAGGGGGAGGCTGGCCCAGTGATCCAGTTCCCGGCGCAGCGTATCCAACTCGATTTTACGCCGCTTGAGTTCCGGAACGGCTTCATCACCCAAGGACCGCAGCAGGCTCTGGACTTGCTCGCTCGTATAGTCCGGGTACAACTCCAGCACCCGACGTTCCCGCGATCGGCCCAGGCCCAGCCGCTCCCGTACCCCACTCATGGGATAGCCAACTTTGCCCGAAGCCAGGCGCATCGGCGACTTGAAGGAGGGTTTGAGCGGTTGCATTTTCAAGACCTGCGCCAGCGCGGCTCGGCCTAATGGCGTTGAACCAATAGCCGCTTGCAAGAGATTGCCCTGATGAATCGAAGGCCGGCCCATGGCCTGACGCTCGGCATCCGGGAGGGCATGCTGCAAGGCATCGTAGAGACTCCCCCAGTGGCTCAGGTCATTGCCTTTGTCGTCAAAGGCCTTGTAACGCTCATCGTCCTTGACCACGATCTTGGTCTGCGTCGGGTCTTGTGGCCCGATACTCCCGATCACAACGCCTGAAACGTCATCTTCGCGCAGCTCGATGCGCACCGTATCACTCCAACCGGGCAAGGTTTTCAAGGTCGCCAACGCCAACCGAGGCGTGTCAGCCGTGGCCAGCGTTTCACGGTGTAAACCTTCGTATGCCCGGTTCAAACGCAGCGCTCGCTGGTAGTCACGCAGCTCCTCGGCGATGCGCAGTGGGATGGGTTTGGTCTGGGTGGCATCCGTGAAGTCCCAAGCGGCCATCTGCTGATGCTCGGTCGGGCTGGCAAACGCTACTATCTGGTCGATTGCCGCCGCCGGAACCGAGGGGAAACGGGATTTGATCAGCGTTGCACGCGGGTCGCTCGACACGTCACCTTTGGCGTAATGATCGTTGAACAGTTGCACCTTTTCACGCGCCACCACGGCGGCGAGATTTTTGCGCAACTGCCGGACCCGAGCGTCCATATTCGTTTTCGCAATCGCCGGGGTCGTACCGACCAACAGGTCGCCCCCCGCAGCATCCACCGCCTGGATCAGATTCTTCAGCACCGAAGGCGTGCGGACTTTCCCCTCGGGGATGATGACATCTCGAACCGGGGCGCACCCTTCCGATGGACGCGCATATTCCCAAAGCGTCTTGCCCGAACCGTCGACCACCATCAATCTCAGCCCCTTTGGCCAAGGACCGTAGCCAGCGAGTAGATGCAGCTGGGTCATCGGATCGGCTGCTTCATACCGCAGCGGGTCTTCGCTTTGCAGTTGCTCAATGAAACGGTCGACTTGTCGGCACAGGTCGAAGCGCTTGATCGTGTCGGCCAGCAAAGCAGGCATCGGCTCGCCCTCGACATGCAGCCGCCGCAGCACCTCCTCGCTCGTACCACTGGCCGTACGGATCTGCTCCAGATCAGCGTCACTGAAGTCCTTGACGCAATGGCCGAGTCGGCGCATCAACCTCGCCCCCTCCCAGCTTCGCGGCTGTTCCAGTTCATGGCTCCAGGCACCGCTGCCGTTGTCCGTCAGCCCGGGCTGATAAGCGTCCGGCCCCCGGGAAGGGTGACGAATGCGATAGCGCTGGGTCGTCGGATCCTGTTGCACCTCGTAATGCTGGCCGTCCAGCGGCACAACGTCCCGGCCATCGACCCGGTACAGCCCTTGATCATCCGGAACCGAGGTCGCGGGGGGTTCCCGCACACTCTGATAAGGCGTCAGGTCGGGGCGCCAGAGGCGTGATTCACCGTTGGCCAGTTGCACCGGCTCCAACTGATCCACCGTGCTCGACCATTGAATGTGCGGCAACACCGCCGCGCCGGTGGCGACGAATGCCGTGTTGAGGGCCACGCTTGAGAAGTGCGCCCACATTTCCCGGGTCTCCCCACGTTCGAACGCTTCGATGCCCTCGAACGCTTCGTTGAACATCTGCACGGCGCCTACCGTCAGCATCAGCGGTCCAAGCCCTGGCACCACGAACGCTGCCAGGTTGAAGACATCGATCACGGCATCCAGGTAACTGTCCAGCCGCGCCAGACGCGCTTTCTTGTCCTCATCACCGGTGGGCACCGCCACCGCCCGGGCATCGACCTGGATCTTCTGGATCTGCCTGAGACGCAGCGATTCCCATAAAGGTTCGGGAAAGGCTGCCGTTGCCATGGGCAGATTCCGCAACGACGATTTGAGAGGGAAATCGACCTGATCATCTGCCTCTGCGGAAGATTGATAGAGGTGGTTGAACTGCTCGAAAAAAGCGCCTTGCTGACGCAACGGCACAAAACGACTGAAGAATCGCCGGTAAGCGATACCGTGCAGGCGCCGCCGAAGATCGACCATGAATTCAGCGCTGGACGCATATTCCTTGAGAGGCTGTTCGGGATCGCCCGGCATATAGGCCACGACCCGCTCCACCCGGCGACTGCTTTCACGGTCGGGGCCGATCAGCACCGGACCAACCAGCTCGATACCGAAAATGCTCAATGAGGTGAACGTCACCGCCCGGCCATCAAGCAAGATCGCGCGTTGGTCGCTGACCACTTGCTGCAACATTCGGTAGACGGCCACGCTGATGTCGCCCTTGGCCCTGGCCACCTCGACACACAACGCCAATCCCTCTTTGTGATGGTCGCGCAGTTGGCGATCCAACTGGCTGCGTACCTCGTGGTTGATCGGCCGTACGATGGCGTTGATGTGTTCTTGATACCGGCGTCCCAGGTCCAGTTTGCGGCACAGCCGGGCAAAGGCCTCGGGCGCGATCGGCAACTCCCCGGCGCGAAAGGCGTTGATAGAAGGCATAACCTCGCCACCATAAAACGGACGCACCGTGGTAATGAGGCTGCAGTCGGTGCAGCCGGGTTTGTTCTCTTCGTCGGGATCGAAATTGGCCAGCGCGGCCTCCAACAGCGAAGTTCCGCGGTATTCGTAGCGATCGAAATGACTGCCCTCGTTATCGAGGACGAGCGCGCCAAAAAAATCATCGCGCATCTTGAGTCCGTACTTGCGGACGAAATACACCTGGTTGACGTTCAGTGTTTGCTTGAATTCAGTCTGGATCGCCTGGGCAAGCAGCGGCTCGGCAAAGGCGCGGAGGTCCTGGATGTTGCCCAGCACATTGTCGATCTGGTTCAGGGTTTCGCGGTAGCGGGAGTGACTGTGCTTGAGGCTGGTTCTGGTTTCGTGGGAAGTCTTCACGTACCAGTCTGGAAGTTCCAGCTCATGGTCGCTCAGCGCCTGCTGACGCTGCACGATAGCGCCGCTGTACCAGCCGGGAATACGGGCCTTGAGCAGGTCCAAGTGCAGGCCGCGGCTTTCGGGGCGCACAGGGCCAAGAATCGGTTCTGGCATATCGGGTCATCCTTGAGGGTGGAAAACCCGAGCCTAACCAGCCTTTGAGCGGTGAGTGCGGTAACTATTTATCGCTTTTCTCGACCCGAATGTCGTCCAGGCCCGCCGCTTTCATTCCACCCAACGCCCCAGTTGCTGACGCAGCCGACGGTTCTCGGCCCGCAGTTGCTGGACTTCTTCCAGCAGGTCCAGCGCCAGGGCGACGCCTTCCCACTCCAGGTCCAGGTCGTGTCGCAGCTTCGCGGCACGCTTGGCCAGGGCCAGTTCGTAATCGGTAAAACGCCAATCCGTCGGGGCCGCGCCGTGGGGTTCAAGGATGCCATGCTCGACGATTTCGATCACATGGACATCGGCCAATGCGGCGGCTTCACAGAATTCCAGCAGGTTCAGTTCAATGATCGGGTTGCTCATGGTCTGCTTCTCCCAATGCTGTAACTGTCGAGTCTAGCCCCGCCTACCCTTGTGAACGGGATCTGTGGGAGCAAAGCTTGCTCGCGACAGAGGTGCCTCAATTCCTGGAGATCGAGTTGCATTCATCGCGGGCAAGCCTTGCTCCCACATTTGATGTGTTCAGAAATTCTCCCGCGGATCGAACGCGGCTTTCTTCGCCAGTTCCGCCCACAACGCCTTGACCGCCTCGTCGCTGGTCTTGGGCATCACGGCCTTGAGTTGCACGAACAGGTAGCCGCGCTCGCCGGCCTTGTTGCGCAGGCCGTGGCCCTTGGCGCGCATGCGCTGGCCGTTCTGGCTGCCGGCCGGGACCTTGAGGTTGATCTTGCCGGTGAGGGTCGGCACCGCCACTTCCGTACCCAGCGCCAATTCCCACGGTGCCAGGGGCAAGGTGATGATCAGGTCCTGGCCTTCGACGTCGAACTTGGGGTGCGGCGCGAAGCGAATGGTCAGGTACAAATCGCCATTGGCGCCGCCACCGATACCTGGCGCACCCTGGCCCTTGAGGCGGATGCGTTCGCCGTCGGTCACGCCCAGTGGGATCTTCACGTTCAGGCTTTTGCTGGTGTTGCTCACATGCTGGCCGGCCGCGTTGTACTGCGGCACCTGGAAGCTGACCTTTTTCGACTCGCTCGACAGGGTCTCTTCCAGGAAGATCGGTAATTCCATTTCCACGTCTTGCCCTCGACGGCCGGCGCTGCGACCTGACTGTCCGCCACCGAAACCCGGCCCGCGATTACCAAAAATCGAACTGAAGAAGTCCGAGAAGTCGCCGGTGTCCTGGCCGCCAAAACCACCACGGCTCTGCCAACCCGGCGGGCCCTGGAACGGCTGGCCGTGCTGGCCGTAGCGGCGCAGGTCGTCGTATTCGGCGCGTTTGTCGGCGCTTTTCAGCGCTTCATAGGCTTCGGAGACGTCCTTGAACTTGGTTTCGGCGTCCTTTTCCTTGCTCACATCCGGGTGGTACTTGCGCGCCAGTTTGCGATAGGCGGCCTTGATCGTGGCGTCGTCGGCCGTCGGCTCGACACCCAGGATCTTGTAATAGTCTTTGAAGTCCATTGAAGGATCACCATCCGTTATCGATATAGCACCGCCATGCACAGCATGCTCGTGGTACAAGCCCCGGAGTTTGACCAATCTCAAGGTTTGTGACCGGGCGGCGCTTCAGAAGTTTATCGGCAGCCGGTGGCGGTTCTTGTACCGCCGTGTGCTACCAGGCCCATGCCAGCAAGTTTGGGGGTATAAGGGCCGCTTTCAAGGCCGACGATTGCGAATTAGCGGATAACCGGCCTTCGAATCCGCCTCGCACTGACATACACTGCGCGGCCGTTTTTTCAACTGGAACCCGAAAGACATGAAAAACGCATCCCCGGCCCGTGCCTGCGGCATCGACTTTGGCACGTCCAACTCCACTGTCGGCTGGCTGCGCCCCGGCATGGAAACGTTGATCGCGCTGGAGGATGACAAGATCACCCTGCCCTCGGTGGTCTTTTTCAATCTCGAGGAGCGCCGTCCGGTGTATGGCCGCCTGGCCCTGCACGAATACCTGGAAGGCTATGAAGGCCGGCTGATGCGCTCGCTCAAGAGCCTGTTGGGCTCCAAGCTGATCAAGCACGACACCAGCGTGTTGGGCACGGCCATGCCGTTCAAGGATCTGCTGGGGCTGTTCATCGGCCAATTGAAGAAACGCGCCGAAGACACCGCCGGTCGGGAATTCGAAGAAGTGGTGCTGGGGCGCCCGGTGTTTTTCGTCGACGACGATGAAATGGCCGACCAGGAAGCGGAAAACACCTTGGTGGACGTCGCCCGCGCCATCGGTTTCAAGGAAGTTTCCTTCCAGTACGAGCCTATCGCAGCGGCATTCGACTATGAATCGACCATCGAGAAAGAAGAGCTGGTGCTGATCGTCGACATCGGCGGCGGTACTTCGGACTTCTCCCTGGTGCGCCTGTCCCCCGAGCGGCGCACCCACGACAACCGCCACGCCGACATCCTCGCCACCGGTGGCGTGCACATCGGCGGGACCGATTTCGACAAGCAACTCTCGCTGGCCGGCCTGATGCCGCTGTTCGGCTACGGCAGCCGCATGAAAAGCGGCGCCTACATGCCCACCAGTCACCACATGAACCTGGCGACCTGGCACACCATCAACGCGGTGTACTCGCAAAAATCCACCCTGGCCCTGGGCAGCATGCGCTACGACATCGAAGACACCGGCGGCATCGACCGGCTGTTCAAGCTGATCGAACAGCGCGCCGGGCACTGGCTGGCGATGGAAGTGGAAGAAACCAAGATCGAGCTGACCCACGCCGACCAGCGCCACGTGCCGCTGGACCGGATCGAGCCAGGCCTGAGCGTGGACCTGAGCCGGGCCTTGTTCGAGTCGGCCATCGACGGCTTGCTGGAGCGGGTACGCGGCAGCGTCACGCAGTTGCTCAACGATGCCAACGTGCGGGTCGATCAGGTCGACACGGTGTTCTTCACCGGCGGTTCCAGCGGCATCCCGGCGCTGCGCAACAGCGTCTCGGCGATGCTGCCCCAGGCGCGGCATGTGGAAGGCAATATCTTCGGCAGTATCGGCAGCGGGTTGGCGATCGAGGCGATGAAGCGGTACGGCACTCAGGCCTGATCCCAGACCGAGGTGCGCCTTTCGCGAGCAAGCCCGCTCCCACACTTGAACCGCACTCTTCCTGAAGGAACTCGGTCAAACTGTGGGAGCGGGCTTGCTCGCGAAGGCGTCAGATCAGACAACACACCCCTTGGATCAGACCATCCCCACCTGCTTCAACTCACTCTTGAGGTACGCATAATAAATCGGTCCCGCCACCACCCCCGGCAGGCCGAATGCGGCTTCGAACACCAGCATCGCCATGAGCAACTCCCAGGACTTGGCGCTGATCTGCCCGCCGACGATACGTGCGTTGAGGAAGTATTCGAGCTTGTGGATCACGATCAGGTAACCCAGCGCCGCGACCGCCACCCAGATCGACAACGACAAGGCGACGATGGTGATCAGGGTGTTGGACATCAGGTTGCCAATGACCGGCAGCAGCCCCAGCAGGAACGTCATCACGATCAGGGTCTTGGTCAACGGTAGCTGGATGCCGAACAGCGGCAGCACCACCGCGAGGAAAATCCCGGTGAAGAAGGTGTTGAGCAGGGAAATCTTGATCTGGGCGAAGACGATGTTGCGAAACGCCTTGACCAGCAGGTTCAGCCGATCGAACAGCGCCGCGGCCAGGGGTTTGCGCTTGGTCAGGTCGGGGATGCGCTGCAGGGCAACGATGGCCCCCAGCACCATGCCGATCAGCAACGTCACGAACATGTGAGCCGCGTCCTTGCCCACCAGTTGCAGATCACTAAGGTGCTTGCTCACCCAGTCACCGATCGCCACCCGGAACTCGGCGGCGCTGGCCGGCAGGTAAGCGTCGATGAACGGCGGCAATTGCCCACGGGCGCGGTCGACCACCGCCATGAACTTGTCCAGGGACGCGCCTGGGTTTTCCGCTTCATGCAGCAGGAAACTGAAGGCACCGGCGAAGATCAACGTCAGCACACTGACCACCAGCGTGCCCAGCAACGCCACCGCCAGCCAGCGAGCGCGGCGGCCTTCGATCAATCGCTGCAACTGCGGGGTGAGCATGTTGACCAGTTCGAACACCAGCAGCCCGGCCAGCAAACTCGGCAACAGACGCAACGGCAGCACCAGCAACAGCCCACCAAAAATGATCACCCAACTGATCACCAACAACACATGACGCTGAGAAAACGTTGGCATACAGCCTCAGGACAAAACGGCGTGAAAGGATCGGCAGTCTGCCAGCCTTCCACTGGCAGCACTAGGGATTGTATCGGCCGACCTTCGTCGCAGTTCAGGGTTTTTTTTGCGGTGGCTGTGCCGGCCCCATCGTCGGAACGCCGCCCGGAGCAAGCTCGCTCCCACCCTGGACCGGGCAATACAGACCCACCAGTGGGAGCGAGCTTGCTCCGGGCGGCGATCCGACGATAGGGCTCATGGGCTCAACGCTTATTTTTTCTTCAGGCACTCACTCATGAACGCCTTGCGGGCATCGCCCTTCAACGCCTGGGTGGTGGCGGTGGCGTTGCAGGTTTTCATGCGATCCTGCGGGGTAGCCTTGAGGCAAGTGCTCATGAAGGCTTTGCGCTCGTCGCCCTTGAGGGCCTTGGCGGTGGCGTCGGCGTTGCAGGTGGTCATCTTGGTCTGCTGCGCCGTCTCGGCGAAGCTCTGGGAACACAGCAATAAACCGATCATCAACAAAGGCACACGCAGCATCTTCATGGTGTTTCTCCTGGCTGCCACACGAGAGGGTGGCGATGAGGTGCAGTGTAGACAAAGCCTGTTACACCTTCACCCAAGAGATTCTCAGTGCCTGAACTACCGCTTTCGCGAGCAAGCCCGCTCCCACAGGGGACCGCATTCTTCCTGAAGAAACTCGGTCGAATGTGGGAGCGAGCCTGCTCGCGATGAACGATAACGCGGTCCTACGGGCTACAACCCGGCCGCCTTCAACCGCTCGGCATGCTCGACAAACAACCGGATCGGATCAGCCCCCTTGCCCACCAGCCCCAGCGACTGGTTGACGATGTCGAAGTGGTCCAACGGATAGTCATCGCCGATGACCGTGCCTAGGTGCGAGCTGTAGCGTCCGACCATGCCGTCGCATTGCCCCGCCTCCCTTACAAAGGTGCGAGCAAATAAACGGCAACTGCGGTTGGTGCCGTCGAACAGGTTGCGCCCCTTGTCGGTCTTGCCCGGCTGCAAGGTGCCGGACCACGAGTAATAGCGCACGCCATTGACCTCTTCCGGCCCATTCCCGCCCCAGGTAACCGGCAGGCCCTGTGGATAACGTTGGTTGAACACCCCCACCCCGGCGGTGGTCAGGGAGGCGTGGGAAGCGTGGACATCTACCGGCAGCTTCGGCCCGCGATAGCCGGTGTCCAGCAGGCTCATCAGGGCGCTGATCAGCCGCAGCACGGCACTGAGCACACGCCCCTTGGCACTGTCGGCGGGGTAGTGGAGTTGCAGGTAATCGGCCAGTTCGGAACCGTGGTTGGTGCCGGCCACCGATGTGACCGACGCCACCAGGTCCGGGCGCTTGGCGGCTGCATAGCGGGCGGTGAGGCTGCCTTGGCTGTGGCCGATCAAATTGACCTTCTGCGCACCGGTTTGCCGCAGGATCTCCTCGATCCGTGCCAGCAATTGCTCGCCGCGCACCTCGGAAGAATGCAGCGGCGAAACCTTCACCGCCACGACCACGGCCCCGCCGCGACGCAACGCCGAGACGATCCCATACCAGTACGGATACAGCACCAGGCGTATGAACCCGAGCATGCCCGGAACCAGTACCAGCGGGTAACGAGTGGCGCAGCGCTGCGACATGGCGACATCCTTGTGATCAAGAGGGTCAGCATCGGTACCGATGATGACCAGTCTATGACACCCAGATGAATCCGTGGCGAGGGCGCTTGCTCCCGTTAGGCTGCGCAGCAGCCCCTCTCAGAAGGACCGCGCCAAGGCCAGCAAACGCTCCTCGGCCTCGGCGCAGGACAACGCAAAGCTGCGCTCGGCCGATTCTTCGCCTTCGGCCGCCACCACCGTCACATCGCTGATGCCGATAAACCCCAGGACGGTGCGCAACAGTGTGTCGGCGTGATTCATGCTTTCCAACGGGCCGCCAGGCCCGAAACCGAAATCGCCGCGACTGGTCACGATCAGGGCTTTCTTGCCCTGCAACAGCGGCTCGTAGTGCGACACGCCGTTATCCAGGCTGTGGTTGAACGTCAGCCCGATGCGCACGATCTGGTCGATCCAGGCCTTCACGCCGCTGGGCACGCTGAAGTTGTGCATGGGCGCGGAGATCACCAGTCGGTCATGGGCTTGCAACTCCTCGACCAAGGCATCGCTCAGGGCCAGGTCCGCTTGCATGATCAACGGTCGAGCCTGGGGCTCAGGGTAGAACGCCGCGGCGATGAACGCTTCGTTGACCGGCGCAATCACCGTCCGTCCAACTTCGCGACGGGTCAATTGGGATTGTGGATGGGCGGCCTGCCACGCTGAAACAAAGGCCTCGGCCAAGCGCCGGGAATGAGAGCGCTCGCCACGGGGACTGCCATGTACTACAAGAATCTTGCTCATCTGAATATCCTTTATCCGGCTACAATCGACACTGCTTGTGCCCTTCAGCTTGAAGCCCAGCGCTGCTGACAGACAAATGAGCGCTAATTCATCAAGATGAATTAATTTCATCCATAGTATTTTCAGGAGAGTTCAGATGTTCGCCAACCTGCCGCTCAACGCCCTGCGCGCCTTCGAGGCTGCCGCGCGGTTGCTCAGCTTCAAGGCGGCTGCGGCGGAGCTGTCGGTGACGCCTACGGCGGTCTCCCATCAGATTCGATCCCTGGAGAGCTGGCTGGGGCTGGCGCTGTTCGAACGCCTGCCACGCCAGGTACGCCTCACCGACGGCGGGCAACGCTTGTTCCACAGCCTGCATGGGGCGTTGCTGGAAGTGGCACAAAGCGTCGACACCCTGCGCCCGCAACGCAGCACCAGCCACCTGACACTGTCCACCACCGCAGCGTTTGCCGCCCTGTGGCTGGTGCCTCGCCTGGGGCGTTTTTATGCGCGTCACCCGAACATCAACGTGCGCCTGGACACCCACTGCGAGGTGATCGACCTGCACCAGGACGCCAGCGTCGACCTGGTGGTGCGCTACAGCCTGGACGCCTATCCGAACCTCTACGGTATGTGCCTGTTCGATGAAAGCTTCGGGGTCTATGGCTCGCCTGAACAGGTAGCGCTGGCAGCACGGCAGGTGCCGACGCTGATCAGCGTGCATTGGCACAACTCCAAGCTGTACGCCCATGGTTGGGATGCCTGGTGCGCCCAGGCCGGGGAAACCTGGCTTACCCGGCAGCCATGCATGCGCGAGTACGACGAGGAGCATTACGCCTTGCAAGCGGCGATTGCCGGGCAGGGCCTGGTGCTGGCGAGCAATATCCTGGCTTCCGAAAGCATCGCCAGTGGTTTGCTGGTGGGCTATCGCCCAGACATCCAGGTCAATGGCGCCGGCTACAGCGCCCTGTGCGTCCCGGGCCGCGAACGCCACCCGCCGGTGCGGGCGTTCTTCCAGTGGCTGGGGGAGGAAGCACGGCTGTCCGGCTATGCACTGAAAAACTCGGTAAAACTTTTTCAGGACCGTGTCACTCAGACCTAGAGTGATCGCGCCATCAGAGCGTGACGCTCCCACCGGGTCAGCCTCCAGGAGAACGAGATGAGCGACATGCACTTATCCGATGTAACCACCCTGCGCGAACGTGCACGGCAGAACGTGCAGAACGGTGCAGTGACCGAAGGCTACGGCGCCGATCAGCAGGAAGTTGTCCGCCTGCTCAACGAAGCACTGGCCACCGAACTGGTCTGCGTGCTGCGCTACAAGCGCCACTACTTCATGGCCACCGGCCTCAAGGCCAGCGTGGCGGCCAATGAATTCCTCGAACACGCGAACCAGGAAGCCGAACACGCCGACAAACTTGCCGAGCGCATCGTGCAGTTGGGCGGCGAGCCGGAGTTCAACCCCGACCTGTTGACTCGCAGCTCCCACGCCCAGTACGTGGCGGGCAACACCCTCAAGGAAATGGTGTACGAGGACCTGGTGGCCGAACGCATCGCCATCGACAGCTATCGGGAAATCATCCAGTACATTGGCGAAAAAGACCCGACCACCCGGCGCATCTTCGAAGACATCCTGGCCCAGGAAGAAGAGCATGCCGATGACATGGCCGATATCCTCGCCGACCTCTGATACACCTCGCTTCGGCGCAATCCTCCCTGTGGGAGCGGGCTTGCTCGCGAAAGGGCCCTAAGCATCACAGCAATCCGTCGGCTACCGGGTCGGCTTGACCGTCACCGGCGCCTTGCCCGCCTTCATCTGCTCCAGCAGCGGCGCGCACTGGTTCGGCTC
>NZ_ATLN01000117.1:0-104978 GCF_000416195.1 Pseudomonas sp. CFII68 | reverse complement strand
GCCGGCCTGGTGCCTTCGGCGTCGGCCAATGCCGATGTGCCTGCGCAGAACCTGCTGCCGGATCGCGCCATCGCCGCCGTCAAGCCGGCCACCGGCGAACTGGCCAATGGCGACTGGCTGGCCGCGCTCAAGGCTTCCGAGCCCAAAGGGGACCTGCAGGTCTATGGTCGCGCCGTGGCACAGCCACCGCTGGCACCGGCGCGCAAGGCCTTCCGCGATGCCGATGAATTCGTCAACGCCATGCTGCCAATGGCCAAGGAAGCGGCGGACCGCATCGGTGTCGACCCGCGTTACCTGGTGGCCCAGGCCGCCCTGGAAACCGGTTGGGGTAAATCGGTCATGCGCCAGCCCGATGGCAACAGTAGCCACAACCTGTTCGGCATCAAGGCCAGCGCGAATTGGAAGGGCGATTCGGCGCGGGCGATCACCAGCGAATTCCGCAATGGCGCGATGGTCAAGGAGACGGCCGAGTTCCGTTCCTACGCCTCGTACCGCGACAGTTTCCATGATCTGGTCAATCTGCTGCAAAGCAACAGTCGCTATCAAGATGTACTGAAGTCGGCCGATAACCCGGAACAGTTTGTACGCGAGTTGCAGAAGGCCGGTTACGCCACCGACCCGAACTACGCCAGCAAGATTTCGAACATAGCCCGGCAGATGACGAGTTACCAAAACTACGCTTCTGCAGGCGCCACCACGACTTTATAAGGTCTGAACCATGAGTTTGCTCAATATAGGGATGTCGGGTCTGTCAGCAAGCCAGACTGCGTTGGTGACCACGGGTAACAACATTGCCAACGTCGATACCGCCGGTTATTCGCGCCAGCAGACCGTGCAGACCACCAAGGCGTCGAACCAGTACGGCAACGTGTTCATCGGTTCCGGCACGACCCTGGCCGATGTACGTCGGGTGTATAACGCCTTCCTTGAAGCACAACTGAAAACCACCACCTCGCTCAACAGTGACGCAGCGGCCTATCAGGGCCAGATCACTCCGCTCGACTCCCTGTTGTCGGACAGCGGCACCGGTCTCAACGGCGCGCTGACCAAGTTTTTCGCCTCGGTGCAGAACGTCAACGCCAAGCCGGGTGACGATGCATCCCGCCAGCTGCTGCTCAGCGATGCCCAGGCCTTGAGCAACCGTTTCAATTCGGTTGCCAACCAGTTGACGGAGCAGAGCCAGAACATCAATGGCAACCTGTCGAACATGGTCGACCAGGTCAATAACCTGGCCGCCACCGTTGCGCAGTTGAACAAGAAAATCGCCGAAGTCTCCAACGCCGGCGGCGCGCCCAATGACCTGCTCGACGCCCGCAGCGAAACCATTCGCCAGCTCTCGACGTTCACCGGCACGCAGGTCGTCGAGAGCGGCAGCAGCCTGGACATCTACCTGGGCTCCGGCCAGCCGTTGGTGATGGGCAATATCGTCAATACCTTGCAAGCGGTGCCGGACAAGAACGATCCGGGGCGCATTGGCATTCAGCTCAACAGTGGTTCCAGCTCCATGGACCTGACGTCGGTGCTCACCGGCGGCGAGATCGGTGGCCTGATGCGCTACCGCAGTACCGTGCTCGACCCGGCCATGAACGAGCTGGGTCGCGTGGCCCTGGTGGTCGCCGACCAGATGAACAGCGTCCAGGCCTCGGGCATCGACATGAACGGGGCCTTCGGCTCCAACCTGTTCACTAACATCAACAGCGCCGCGCAGATCAGCCAGCGCAGCGTTGCGTCGTTGAACAACAGCGCCGGCTCCGGCAACTTCAACATCGCCATCAAAGACTCCGGCAAGCTGACCACCAACGACTACAAGGTGACGTTCACCACCGGCACGGACTACACCGTCCAGCGCCTGCCCGACGGCACCTCGATGGGCGCGTTCAACACTGCGACCACGCCGCCGCCGGTGATCGACGGTTTCTCGATGACGTTCGCCAACGGCACCGCTGCCGCCGGCGACACGTTCAAGCTTACGCCGACCCGCAACGAGGCGGCCAACATCAAGACTGAGATGACCGACTCCAAGCGGCTGGCGATTGCTGCCCCGCTGGGCGCCGCCATCACGCCGGGGGGCAGCGGTACGCTGACCATCCCGGCCAGCGGTCAGCCGAGCATGACCACGAAGCTGGACATCTACGACGCCGCCACCACGACCATCATCCAGAACGGCATCAAGAACTCCATGCCGGTCAAGGTGGTGTTCGGTGCGACGGCCGCCAGTGGCGCCAGCCAGGCGTACCAATTGCTGGATGCCAAAGGCGGTCTGATCAGTAGCGGCACGATCAAGCCTGGAGAAAGCAACACCCTGAGCCTGAGTGTTCCGCTCAAGGACGCCACTGGCGCGCCGATTTTTGATTCGTCCGTGCCACCGGTACAACGTACCGTCACGTTTGACATGTCCATTGCCGGTGCTCCATCCGAAGGAGCGTCCATCAGTATCGGCCTCAGCCAGCCCGGCAGCCTGGACAACCGTAACGGCACTGTCCTGGCCGGTTTGCAGACCGCCAAGACTGTGGACACCGGTTCCTCCAGCAAGGGTATTTCCCTGAACGACGCCTACGGCAAGCTGGTGGAAGGCGTCGGCGCCAAGGCCGCCCAGGGCAAGCTCGACAGCGCCGCCACCGGTGCGATCCTGGACAACGCCAAGAACGCCCGCGACTCACTGTCGGGCGTGGACCTGGATGAAGAGACCGGCAACCTGGTCAAGTTCCAGCAGTACTACACCGCGTCTTCGCAGATCATCAAGGCTGCGCAGGAAATTTTCAGCACGCTGATCAACAGTCTTTAAGGAGCCGTAGCCCATGCGCATTTCCACCTCCCAGTTCTACGAAAGCACGGCTGCGAACTACCAGAAAAACTTCGCCAACGTGGTCAAGACCAGCGAAGAGGCCAGCAGCCTGGTGCGCGTGAACACCGCTGCCGATGATCCGGTAGGGGCCTCGCGTCTGCTGCAACTGGGCACGCAAGCGTCGATGCTGGCTCAGTACGAAACCAATGCCAACACCATCAAGGCAACCCTGGGCACCACTGAAGCGGTGATGACCAGCATCGGCAACGTGCTGCAACGCGCCAAGGAATTGGCCGTCGGTGCCGGTAACGCCGGCTACACCGATGCCGACCGCCTGGCCAACGCCTCGGAGCTGGCACAGATCGAAGAACAACTGCTGAGCCTGATGAACAGCAAGGACGAAAATGGCAAGTACATTTTCGCCGGCTCCAAGGGCGACACCATTCCGTTCACCCGCAACAACGATGGCAGCTACAGCTATAACGGTGACCAGGTGACCCTCGACCTGCCCGTCGGCGACACCATGTCGATGGCCACCAACAGCACCGGCTGGGAAGTGTTCCAGCAGGCCGTCAACACCAGCCGCAGCCTGGTCACCCTGACCGCGCCTGCGGTGGATGATGGCCGCGTAGTGCTGTCCAACGGCCAGGTGTCGTCCAGTGTCAGCTACAACAGCAAATTCCGCAGTGGCGAACCGTACACCGTTGAATTCACCAGCGGCACGCAACTGAGAATCACCGACTCCGGCGGCAACGACGTCACCGCCGAAGCCAGCCAGGGTGGTGCTTTTGATCCCAACAGCAAAAGTGGTCAGGCGGTACAGTTCCGTGGCCTGGAACTGACCCTGAACATCAACCTGCAAACCGGTGATACCGCGGGCACTGTGTTGCCTGGCCACACCTTCACCCTGGCCGCCAAGCCGGATACTTTTGTCACGACCCGCAGCCCGGGCAACCCGACCACGGTCCAGGTCACTGGCAGCGAAATCACCGACCCGGTGGCCTATCACGCCAGTTTCCCTACCGGTGCGGCCGTATTGAAGTTCACCAGTGCCACCGATTTTGACCTCTACTCCGCGCCGCTGACCGCCAACAGCCAACCGGTGTCCAGCGGTACCCTGGCCGGCAACGTGGCCACCGCCTCGGGCGTGAGCTTTACCCTGGACGGTACGCCTGCCGCTGACGATCAGTTCAGCATCGCGGTCAACACCCACGAAACCCAGAACATTCTGGACACCGTGAACCAGCTGAAAACCGCGCTGAACACGCCGACCAACAACGATCCGATTGCGCTGCAAAAGCTGCAGGCTTCGCTGGCCTCCGGCATCGGCAACCTGGCCAGCGGCACCGATCAGTTGTCCAGTGCCTTGAGCTCGGTAGGTGGGCGTGGCCAGGCTCTGGAAAACCAGAGCGACACGAACCAGAGCCTGTTGTTGGCCAATAACCAGACTCAATCGTCGATTCGTGATTCCGATGCGGCCGAAGTGATGACTCGCCTGACCTTGCAGCAGACCATGTTGCAGGCCTCGCAACTGGCTTTCAGCAAGATTGCCCAGTTGGGTCTGTTCAACAAGATCTGAGCCGGTATCGACCGAGCCGCCAACCGTCTTTTTTTTAAGCGGTTCCGGGGCTCCGACCTGAAAAGGCCGGAGCCCGCCGCTCGAGAGTTTTAACCGTGAAGTCACTTCCGCTCGTCAGTATCGTTATCCCCGCCTACAACCCTCGGTTCTTCGACCAGGCGCTGCTCAGTGCGCTGGCCCAGACTTACGAACACATCGAGATCATCGTTTGCGATGATTCGCCTGGTGATGATATTCGCCAGATCGTCGACTCTTTCACTGAACCGTCCCATCCGATTCGCTATTTGCGAAACCCGCAGCGACTGGGGCTTCAGGGCAACCTGTTGCGGTGTGTCGAAGAGGCCAGCGGTGAGTTCATCAAGGTGCTGTGCGATGACGACCGTCTATTCGCACCGAGCATTGCGATGCAGGCCCAGGCGTTGATGGATCATGCTGACGTGAGTGTGGTGTTTGCGCTTCGGCTGTTGTGCGACGCAGGCAACTTCATCTTGCCACCTCGGGTGGATAACTGCCGCTTCTCGCCGAATGACGCCTTGCTCAAGGGCGACGACATGCTGGCGATTTTCGAGAGCACGCCAACCAACTTCATTGGCAATTTCAGTTCGACCCTGATGCGTCGAGCCGATGTGCTGGAATTGTTGCCCGCCCTGATTCAGGACGGTGCCGGTTTTGTTGCGGTGCTCGATTTTGCTTTGTTTGTCTGCTTGATGCGGCGCGGCAACCTGATTGCCTTGAATACCGTGTTGAGTATCGAGCGTCTCTACCCGGAGCGTTTGAGCAAGACCCCGGAAATGCTCAAGGCTGCCAAATCAGAGTGGGAATGGCTGGCGCAGATGCTTGTTGCGCGCAGCGGTGAAGCGGCTCCAGCCTCGGGTTGGGTGCGCTGCGTTGATCTGGACAAAGTCACTGACCAGCCTCATGCCTGGCAGGAACTCTGTGTGACCCGCGTACTGGGCAACCGCAATACCGTCGTGAACGGCCGGGTAGGGGCGCAAAGTGAGAGCTATGCCGACTTTTACCGTGAGTGGCTGGCCGTCCGCCGGTTCACCGAGGTTGAACAGCGTGTCATGCCTGCGCGCATCGATAGCTGGCCGTTTCGGCCAAACATCGTAACTGTGATCATCGACGCTCTCGGCGATGCGCCGGCTGTTGCGGCGACGTTACGTAGCATCAAGGATCAGTTGTATCCAGCCCAGGCCGCAGTGGTGCTTTGCGATGCTCATTGCGAAGTGGACGAGCGAGTACTGCAACTGCCTTATCAGTCCGACTGGCCGAGTCAGCTCAATGCCATCGTTGCGCAGCTGGAAGGCGCGCACTGGTTCTACCTGTTGCGAGCGGGCGACGTCTTGCGCGATTCGGCGTTGCTGATCCTGGCCGAGCGCGTTGCCGGGAGGCAGGGCATTCTTTGCGTCTACAGTGATGAAGGGGCGTTGGTGGGCGGCGAGTCCTTCGAACCGGTGTTCAAGCCGGACTTCAACCTGGACTTGATGCGCGCCTACCCTTATGTCGGTCGGACCCTGGCTTTCGAGCGTGAACGATTCATGACTCTCGGCGGCTTCGAGTCGGATCACGGTGAACTGGCGCCCCACGATCTGCTCTGGCGGCTGGTGGAAGAGGCCGGCCCTCAGACCATCGAGCACATCGCGGAAATTCAGGTCGAGTCTGTCCTGAGCTTCGCCCAATGGTTGTCGCTGTCCGAGGTCATCGATGGGAATGCCCGCTTGGTTGGCGCGCACCTGGACCGTATCGGCATCGATCATAATATCGTTCCGGACACGTTGCCGTTGATCAACCGCGTCAATTATCGACACGGCGAACGCCCGCTGGTATCGATCATCGTGCGTACCGGTGATTCGCTTGCAGCTTTGCAGCGTTGCATCGAGAGCCTGATCGAACGCACGGCCTACACCCATTATGAAATCCTGATCGTGGACAGCGGCGTCCGGGATCCGGCGATGCTCGACTGGCTGGAGAACATGTCGCAGCTGGGCGCGAGCATGTTGCGGGTGCTGCGTCATGTCGGCGAGGACAATGATGCCGCGGTGCGTAATTTCGCCGCTGCCCAGGCTCGGGGCGAGTACCTGCTATTGCTCAGTCCGCACATGGTTGCTTGCGAAAATGACTGGCTGGACGAGATGATCAATCATGCTCTGCGTCCTGAGGTCGCCGTGGTGGGTTCCAGGATACTCAGCCCCCAGGGTACGATTGTTGGCGGCGGGCAGATACTAGGCCTGGCGGGGCCGGTGGGCACGCCGTTCTATGGTGAGGCGGCGGCCTCTCGTGGTTACATGCAGCGTTTGCATACAACGCAGAACTGGAGTTCGGTCAGCAGTGACTGCCTGATGATCCGCAGGCAGGTGTTCGATGAACTCGGCTGCCTGGACGATGCGTCCTTCACCTTCGGCCTCAGCGATGTCGACTTGTGCCTGCGCGCAGGCAAAAGCGGCTATCTGGTGGTCTGGACGCCTTACGCCACGGTCATGAAGGTCGACCTACAATCGACCGCTGCCCAATCTGATGAACCCCCGTTGGTGGAGCGCGAGCGCGAAGTCTTTTATCGCAAATGGCTGCCGCAGATCGCCCGGGATCCGGCCTACAGTCCTGCGTTGAGCCTGGGGGCGTCCAGTTTCAGTCTGGAACCGTCGCTGCGTAATAATTGGAACCCGTTTTGCACCCGGGCGCTGCCCTTGGTACTTGGCTTGCCCGTCAACGCCACCGCGGTTGGCCATTATCGTGTCACGGCCCCGTTGGCCGAGTTGGAAGCCGCCGGACGGGTAATCGCCCGGGTCGCCTACGAGTCGCCTTCGACCGTTGAGATCGAGCGCTTGTCGCCGGATACGATTGTATTGCAGGGGCGCTACAGCGAAGGGGCCGCCGGCGATATTCTTAGAATGAAGAAATACTCCGGTGCCTTGCGGATCTTCGAACTTGACGATTACGTTGTTAAGGCGCCCAAAAAAAACACTCATGCGCGCAACAAGCCGGCCAATATCGAACAGATGCTGCGCGAAGGAATCGGGTTGTGTGATCGCGTGGTGGTGACGACACCTTCGCTCGCTGATGCGTTGTCCAGTATGCACAATGAAATCCGCATCGTACCCAACATGTTGCCGGCCGAGCCGTGGGCGAAGCTGACCAGCCGGCGCGGCACGTCCTCCAAGCCTCGGGTGGGTTGGGGAGGAGGGACCAGTCACAGCGGCGATCTGGAGATCATTGCGGACGTGGTTCGCGAGCTGGCCAATGAAGTGGAGTGGGTGTTCTTCGGTATGTGCCCGGATGTATTGCGGCCCTATATCCATGAGTTCCATGGCTCAGTCGCTTTGACCCACTATCCGTTCAAACTGGCCAGCCTGAACCTCGACTTGGCGCTGGCTCCCCTGGAGTTCCACATCTTCAACGACTGCAAGAGCAACCTGCGTTTGCTGGAATACGGCGCCTGTGGCTACCCGGTGATCTGCACCGACACCAAGGCCTACGACGGCTTCCTGCCATGTACCAAAGTACGCAGCAACAGCACAGAGGAATGGATCGCAGCGATCCGCATGCACCTGGCCGACCCCGACGCCAGTTACCGCATGGGCGATGAATTGCGTGAAGCGGTGTTGCGGGATTACATGCTCAACGGTAAGAACTTGCAGCATTGGTTGTGGGGGTGGTTGCCGGACTGATGGAGGGGCAAATCCCCTCACCACAAAAACAGTGCTCAGTTTCCTTTCTGACCTCAATGCCCCCGAAACGCTGCCTTCTGAGCTGGCGCGTTTCCTGCAAGCCCCCCTCATATCGCCATAAAACGAGCGCTCGCGGCCCATCGCAGCGCCCGGATCGGCATTGAAGGTGTAATCCCCGCGCCAGCAAAGCGAAACAACGCTTGGCCGAGCCCGGTGATGAACAAGAGGGGAGACGATGAAGGCAGTTATCTTGGCAGGTGGTCTCGGCACGCGGATCAGCGAGGAGTCGCACCTCAAGCCCAAGCCGATGATCGAGATCGGCGGCAAGCCAATTCTTTGGCACATCATGAAGCAGTATTCCGCCCATGGAATCCACGACTTCGTGATCTGCCTGGGCTACAAGGGCTATGCCATCAAGGATTTTTTCGCCAACTACTTCCTGCATACCTCTGACGTCACCTTCGATATGTGCAACAACCGCATGGACGTTCACCAGAACTACAGCGAGCCGTGGCGCGTGACTCTGATCGACACCGGCGAAGACACCATGACCGGTGGGCGTCTGCGTCGGGCGGCGCGTTATCTGGAAAATGAAGAGGCGTTCTGCTTCACCTATGGTGATGGCGTGTCGGACCTCAATATTGGCGCGCTCGTAGATTTTCATTTGTCTCACGGCAAGCTTGCCACCGTGACGGCAGTCCAGCCCCCCGGGCGTTACGGTGCGTTGGAGCGCGACGGCGATAGCGTTCTGGGTTTCACCGAAAAACCTCGAGGTGACGGTGGCTGGATAAATGGGGGCTTCTTTGTGCTCTCGCCAAAAGTCTTGCCTTTTATCACCGATGACCAAACGTCCTGGGAGGCCGAGCCGCTGGCGGCGTTGGCGACCGAGCAGCAGCTCCAGGCGTTCCAGCACGATGGTTTCTGGCATCCAATGGACACCTTGCGGGATAAAAACCACCTCGAAGCCCTGTGGCAAAGCGGCGAGGCCCCATGGAAACAATGGTCTTGAATCCGGAATTCTGGCGTGGCAAGCGCGTACTGGTCACCGGCCATACCGGCTTCAAGGGCAGTTGGCTGACGCTGTGGTTGCAAAGCCTGGGGGCCAAGGTCAGTGGCTTTTCCCTTGACCCGGCCACCCAGCCAAACCTGTTCGAGCTGGCCCGCGTGGGCGAGGGCATCGATGACCGGCGCGGTGACTTGCGCGACCTCGGCGCCTTGTTGGAGCTGCTGGCCGACGTGCAGCCGGAGATTGTCCTGCACCTCGCGGCGCAGCCGTTGGTGCGCGAAGGTTATCGCGACCCATTGGGCACGTATTCCAGCAACGTCATGGGGACTCTTAACCTGCTGGAAGCGGTTCGCCAGGTAGGTGGTGTCAAGGCGTGTGTACTGGTCACCACCGACAAGGTCTACGCCAACCAGGAATGGTTATGGCCCTACCGCGAAAACGAGGCCTTGGGCGGTCACGATCCCTATAGCAGCAGCAAGGCCTGCTGCGAATTGCTGGCGCAGTCTTATGCCGCCTCATTCTTTTCGGCTGAGCGCTATGCCGAGCACGGCCTGGCCCTGGCCACGGCGCGGGCCGGCAACGTGCTGGGGGGCGGTGATTTCGCTCCCGAGCGCCTGATTCCCGACGTGCTTAAAGCCTGGTCGGCAGACGAGCCGGTGACACTGCGTTATCCACAAGCCGTTCGTCCATGGCAGCACGCCCTGGAACCATTGGCCGGTTACCTGCAATTGGCTGAGTGTCTGTATCGACAAGGCCCTGAATTCGCCGGTGCCTGGAACTTCGGTCCAAGTGAAGCCGACATGTGCAGCGTCGGCGAAGTCGTCCAGCTGTTGGCCGAGCGCTGGCCGCAAGCGCCGGGCCTGCGCATCGAGCCAAGCGATTTGCACGAGGCCGGCCTGTTGCGTCTGGACAGCAGCCGTGCCCGGCAGCTGCTCGGTTGGCAGCCGCGCTGGTCGTTGCAACAGTGCCTGGCCCAGACCCTGGATTGGCACTTGGCATGGCAGAACGGCGACGACATGCGGCAAGTCACCCTCGGCCAACTGAACCTGTACCGAGGCGCGTTGTGAGCGAGTTTTCCTTGAAGGCATTACCGCTGGCCGATCTGTTCAGCGTCCAGCACAAACGCTTCGAAGACCCGCGCGGGCATTTCGCCCGGCTGTTCTGCGAAGGTAGCCTGAGCGCATTCGGCCAGCCGTTCCATATCCGTCAGATCAATCATTCCTGCACCCATGAGCGCGGTAGCGTGCGTGGGTTGCATTATCAGAACGCGGCGCAACCGGAAGCCAAACTGATTACCTGTCTGCGGGGCGAAGTTTGGGATGTGGCCGTGGATTTGCGTCCCGATTCCGAGACTTTCCTGCATTGGCATGCCGAGCACCTGAAGGCTGGCGATGGTCGCAGCCTGTTGATCCCGGCCGGGTTCGCCCATGGCTTCCAGACACTCACCGACGATGCCGAACTGCTTTACTTGCATAGCGCCGACTACGCCCCGGAGCATGAGGGCGGGCTGTCGGTGACTGATCCGTGGCTGGCGATTTCCTGGCCGCTGCCTGTCAATAATCTGTCGAGTCGGGACAGCAACCATCCCTTGCTCGACGAGCGTTTCGCTGGAGTGCGTCTATGAACTGCCGAGGTTGCGGGACTGCCCTGGCTTTGCCACTGATCGATCTCGGTACTTCACCGCCGTCCAACGCCTATGTGCGGGCCGACCAATTGGATCAGGCCGAGCAGTGGGTGCCGCTCAAAGTCGCGGTGTGCCAGCAATGCTGGTTGGTGCAGACCGAGGATTACACCCGCGCGGACACACTGTTCGACGCCGAGTACGCCTATTTCAGCTCTTTTTCCAGCACTTGGCTGGCCCACGCCGAGCGCTATGTTGCCGAGATGGCCGAGCGCTTCGAACTGAGTGCTGACAGTCGCGTGGTGGAAATTGCCGCCAACGATGGCTACCTCTTGCAGTACGTGGCCAAGCGCGGTATTCCCTGCCTGGGCGTCGAGCCGACGCGCAGCACCGCCGAGGCCGCCCGTGCCAAAGGCCTGGAGATCCGTGAGTTGTTCTTTGGTCGCGAAACGGCCACGCAGCTAAACAGCGAAGGCTGGGCAGCGGATTTGATGGCGGCCAACAACGTATTGGCCCACGTGCCGGACATCAATGATTTCCTCGCCGGTTTTGCGATGCTGCTCAAGCCAACCGGCGTCGCTACTTTCGAGTTTCCGCAACTGCTCACATTGATGGCCGGCCAGCAGTTCGACACGCTGTACCACGAACATTTTTCCTACTTGTCGCTGACGTCCGTGCAAACCCTGTGTGAGCGCAATGGGCTGGAAGTATTCGATGTCAGCCAACTGTCGACTCATGGCGGTTCGTTGCGAGTTTTCGCCCAGCGTGCCGACGGCGTTCGTCGCCCGATCCAGGCCTCCGTGCAACAGCAGTTGCAGGCCGAACTGGATGCCGGCGTGAAAACCGCCGCGTACTACACCACCCTGGCGCCGGCCGCCGAGGCGATCAAACATGGTCTGTTGCGCTTTTTGTTGCAGGCCAAGGCCGATGGCAAGCGTGTGGTCGGTTATGGCGCGGCCGCCAAGGGCAACACGTTGCTCAACTACGTCGGGGTCAAGCCTGACTTGTTGGCGTGGGTGGCCGATGCCAATCCGCACAAACAGGGTAAATATTTGCCGGGCAGCCGGATTCCTATCGTGTCGCCCGAGCATATCGCGACAGAGCAACCCGACTACGTTCTCGTCCTGCCCTGGAACTTGCTGAGCGAAGTCAGCCAGCAGTTGGCTGAGGTTCGCCAATGGGGCGGGCAATTCGTCATCGCAGTGCCTGAGTTGACGCTGCTATGAAGGTTTTAGTGACCGGCGCCACCGGGTTTGTCGGCCGTCATCTGGTCACGGCCTTGCTCGCGCGCGGTTGTCAGGTCCGGGCCGTTGCACGCCGGGTGGAACCGGCCAGGGCATTGCCCTGGTTCGACCGGGTTGAATTCGTCGCGACCGATGCCCACGCAGAAAAACTGGACGTCGCTGCCTTGGTCGAGGGAGTCGATGCCTTGGTGCATCTCGCGTGGCCGGGGCTGCCGAATTACCAGGCACTGTTTCATTTCGAACATAACTTGCTGGCCGATTATCAGTTCATCAAACAGGCTGTCGTGGCGGGGGTTGGG
The DNA here is from genome assembly GCF_000416195.1 of Pseudomonas sp. CFII68. Lineage (NCBI taxonomy): Bacteria > Pseudomonadati > Pseudomonadota > Gammaproteobacteria > Pseudomonadales > Pseudomonadaceae > Pseudomonas > Pseudomonas sp. CFII68. The sequence continues at coordinate 92,776 of NZ_ATLN01000117.1, read as the reverse complement.
CAGGTGCTGGTCACCGGTACTTGTTTCGAATACGGCCTGCAGAGTGGACCGCTCAATGAGCAGACTGCGCCGCAGCCGGCCAACCCTTACGGCTTGGCAAAAAATACCTTGCGCCTGTTTCTTGAGCAGCTGCAATGCGAGCACCCGTTTACCTTGCAGTGGGCACGTTTGTTCTACCTGCACGGTGTCGGTCAGAACCCCAACAGCCTGCTTGCGGCGCTGGACCGGGCCATCGATGCCCAAGCCCCGGTATTCGACATGTCCGGGGGCGAGCAACTGCGCGATTACCTGGCAATCGAAACAGCGACTGCTTATCTGGCGGGGCTGGTGTTGCGGCGCGAGTTCAATGGTGTCGTCAATTGCTCAAGTGGCGTACCAGTGTCGGTTCGCTCGCTGGTGGAAACACGGCTGCGCGAGCGTGGCGCGGCCATTCGCCTGAACCTGGGCCATTACCCATACCCGACTCACGAGCCCATGGCGTTCTGGGGCGTGGCCGAACGCTTGCACACCTTGCTGGGAGCCGAACATGACGCGTGAGTTGTACCGGGCCACCGGCCTTCCGGTTCTGCAGAACCGTACCTTCGCCGATGAACAGTCGGCCAGAACCTCCGCGTGTGCTGATATGGTCCTGGTCCAGGACGAAGTGAGCGGTTTGGTCTTCAATCAGGCATTCGATGCGGACAAGCTCTGCTATGACAGTGATTATCAGAACGAACAGGCCCACTCTGGGCAGTTCCAGCGGCACCTGGCTGATGTGGAGGGCATCATTGCTCGACATTTCAGCGGCCAGGAACTGATCGAGGTCGGTTGTGGCAAAGGCTATTTCCTGGAGCTGCTCAAAGAACGGGGCTATGCCATCACTGGAATCGACCCGGCCTATGAAGGCGACAACGCTGACGTGATCAAGGCGCCGTTCACTCGCGATTTGGGCCTATCAGCTGACGCGGTGGTGCTGCGTCACGTGCTTGAGCATATCCAGGACCCGGTGGCTTTTCTTGCTGAAATCGCAGCGGCCAACCAGGGCGGGCAGATTTACATCGAAGTGCCGTGTCTGGACTGGATCCTGGACCATCGTGCCTGGTTCGACCTGTTCTACGAGCACGTCAACTATTTCCGCCTCGATGACCTGCGTCGGATGTTCGACACGGTACATGAGGCCGGACACCTGTTCGGCGGTCAGTACCTATACATCGTTGCCGATCTGGCCACGTTGCGTCTGAAGCCGGAACAGCCCGTTCCAGCCTTGCAATTGCCCGCTGAATTCACCGCCAGTCTCGGGCGTGCGGTGCAGATTATCCAGGCTGCGCCGCAGCAGGGTTCGGCGATCTGGGGGGCGTCCTCCAAGGGCGTGATCTATTCGCTGTTCCTGCAACGAGCCGGGGTTGCTGTGGACTGCGTGGTGGATATCAACCCGGCCAAGCAGGGACGGTATCTGCCGTTGAGTGGTGCGCGGGTTTCCTCGCCGGAGGAGGCGACGCAGGCTCTGCCTGAAGGGGCGCACGTATTTGTAATGAATTCCAATTACCTCGAAGAGATCAAGCGGATGACCGGTGGGCGCTACGTCTACCACGCCGTTGACAGCGCTTCGTTCCAATAACCGCGAGATTCGAAAAAATGACCGACAACACTATCCATAAAGCTTTCGAAGCCCAATGCCAGACCGAAATCGCCGGTCAAGGCCAAGACCAGAAACTCGTCGGCTTGGCCAAGGAGTTTTTCAACGAATCGGCTCGCCACAAGTACAGCTACCATTTTTCATGGATGGGTCGGCCAATCATCCAACTGCCACAGGACATGATGGCGATGCAGGAGTTGATCTGGCAGATCAAGCCTGACCTGATCATCGAATGCGGCATCGCTCACGGCGGTTCGATCATTTATTACGCCTCGTTGCTGGAGCTGCAAGGCCATGGCGAAGTGCTGGGCATCGACCTGGATATTCGCCCTCATAACCGCGAAGCCATCGAGAGCCACCCGATGAGCAAACGCATCTCGATGATCGAGGGTTCGAGCATCGATCCGGCCATCGCCGAGCAGGTCCATGCAGCGGCCAAAGGCAAGAAAGTCATCCTGGTGCTCGATTCCAACCATACCCATGATCATGTGCTCGAAGAGCTGCGCCTGTACGCGCCGCTGGTCTCGGTGGGCAGCTATTGCGTGGTGATGGACACCGTGGTCGAAGACATGCCAGCGGACTTTTTCCCGGATCGCCCATGGGGCCCTGGCGATAATCCGAAAACCGCCGTATGGAAATACCTTGAGGGAAACGCTGATTTTGAAATTGACCAGCAATTGCAGAACAAGCTGCTGATCACCGTTGCTCCAGACGGTTATCTGCGTCGGGTTCGTTAATCCATCCGTTTCAAGTCATTGGCGTCTGGCAGGTTGTGGGGACAGGAAATATGCAGGTTCGAAACAATATTCAAAACAACGTGGCACCGCTGAACGAGCGGTTCACCGTGGTGGTGATCTCCCACAACCGCAGCGCATTCCTGCGGCGTACATTGCATTACTACAGCAGCTATCCGTGTTCGGTACTGGTGCTTGATTCGTCGGTTGAGCGCGATGAGCAAATCGCCCGGGATTTTCCCTCGGTCGATTATCGACACTTGCCTCAGTTCACCTACAAGGGGCTGCAGGACAAACTGGTGTACGGCGTCAATCAGGTCACGACGCCGTACATGGTGTTTGCCGCCGATGACGATTTCCTGCTGCACGATGCGTTGACCGAATCGGTGGAGTTTCTCGAGGCCAACCCCGACTATGGCCTGTGCCATGGCTACGGGATCATGTATCTGTCCTGCGCGACTGAAGTGAATTACTTCCGTCGCGATCGCAAGGTGCATGAGGATTACAACAGCGAGCTGGCCGAAGACCGGGTCATCCGCTTCATGGATCAGTTCCTGCCGCCATTTTATGCCGTGACCCGCACTGATCTGCTGCAACAGTGGTATGGCCTGTTGCCGCCGGGCACCAGTTTCGAATGGCAGGAGATCGGCCACACCTTTTATCTGCTGGCCTGCGCCAAGGCGCGGATCCTGCCGATTCCATTCGCCGTTCGTGAACTCAACTACGGCGGTTCGGAACACAACACCAACGTGTTGACCGTGCTCAGCTACAAGGACGCAAAAAGCGTTGCCGAGCGTGAGCAATTCGCCGAGTTCCTGGCGTCCCTTCCAACACCGCTGCGCGAGCAGGCTCCGGGGCGGGTCAAGCAGATTGCCCTGGACAGCTTCGCGGCCATGGCTGACTGCCTGCTGCAGGGGCGCTCACTCAAAGGCACTCAGATCATTCGTTCGGCCTGGTTGGAGGCCGGTGGCGAGCCGGTTCGTTCGTTTGGCCCGCAACAATTTGTCGAGATGCCTTTTTACAACCTGCGTGTATTCGATCTTTTGACCGAGTTTGAATTCCTGTTGCACGCCATGCCGGCCGGTCGCCTGCAGCTTCAGCAGTTGGAAGGTATTTTGCTGCGCCAGCATGAACTGATGCGCGTGCACCCTAATGACAACGAGCGCACGGTGCGCAGTCGTTTGTGGGAGGCCCAAGGCCTGTATGCGTTCAACCGTACCGTGGTCAAGCGCTTGGCCGAATCGTTGAAGAGCAGCGATGAGCCTGAGGAGGCGGTGAAGTTGCAAGCCTGGGCCGAGCGACTGGACGCGCTACCGGGTCAGCAGGATCGCCTGTTGCTGGAAAACATGCACTCCGGTCGTCTGTTGAACTGGCTTGAGGCACGTAGTCCAGATGCACAACAGCTCAAGTCCATCGCGGCTCACCTGGCTGAGCACCAAGGTGGACCGCGATTCGGCATCCTCTTGCTGGATCTGGACGCTGACATGTTCAAGCTGCAGGCCACCTTCGACAGCCTGGTCAACGGCCACTGCAAGGCGTTCAATGTGGTGGTATTCACCACCGGCGCTTTACCAGCGACCACCTCGGTACATGACACCGTGCACTTCGTTAAAGTCAGCACGACTAATTATGTCGATCGCATCAACCAGGTCATTGAACAGTCCACCGCCGACTGGATGGTGCTGGTCGAGGCCGGTGATCAGTTCACCCAAAACGGCCTGCTGCGCGCCAGCCTAGAGTTGATCGGTGCCGAAGGTGTGCGCGCCGTGGCCATGGATGAAATCCAGCGCAAGGCTGACGGCAGCCTCACCGACGTGTTCCGTCCGGGCGTCAACCTCGATCTGCTGCAATCGGTGCCCTCGTTGATGGCGCGTCACTGGCTGATTCGCCGTGATGTACTGGCCCAGGCTCGCGGCTTTACCGCTGAATACACTCAGGCCCTGGAGCTGGATCTGTTGTTGCGCCTGATTGAAGACGCAGGGTTGGGCGGCCTGGCACACCTGGCCGAGCCGTTGTTGATCTGCAATGCTCCGGCAGAGGAAGAGAATCCTCAGGAGCGTCAGGTCCTGACACGTCACCTGGCTGCCCGAGGATATCGTGCCCAAGTCACCTCGGCACAGCCGCTGACGTACCAGATCGATTACCAGCACGCCGAGCGGCCCTTGGTATCGATCATTCTCGAAAGTCGGGACAACTTTGAACAAGTCCAGCAGGCTCTGGTCAGCGTGTTGCAGCGCACGCGCTATCATCGCCATGAAATTCTGATCGCGGACAATCATAGCCAGTCCGAAGCGTTGGCCCAGTGGCTAGACAGTCTGGAAGGGAAGGGCGATCGGATCCGCATCCTGCGCAGCGACCGACGCCTCAGTGCCTCGGCCCTGAACAACTGGGCGAGTGCCCAGGCCAAAGGGGAGTACCTGGTCCTACTGTCGTCCCAGGTGCAGGTGGTCAATTCCAACTGGCTCGACAGTCTGCTCAATCAGGCCCAGCGGCCTGAAGTGGGGATCGTCGGCAGCAAACAAATGGAGATACGCGGTATCACGACCCAGGCTGGCCTGGTGCTCGCTCCCGACGGCCAGGTGAACTCGGTATTTGTGGGCGAACGCAAGGACGCCAAGGGTTACCTCAACGGCCACCAAGTGGAGCAGAACTACTCGGCGGTGTCCGGCGTTTGCCTGATGATCCGCAAGGATTTGTTCGAAGCCGTTGGCGGCCTGGACGAGGAACATTTCGGCGAGGCCTTTGCCGATGTCGACCTATGCCTGAAAATCGCCGACGCGGGTTATCTCACGGTCTGGACACCCCAGGCCCAGATGCTGCACGCAGGTACGTTCCCCGACGCGCCGGAGGCGGCCGATGCCTTGCGCAAAAAGTGGCAGGCGCGCTTCGACCATGACGCGGCTCGTAATCCGAACCTTGCCTTGACCGGCACCGGTTTTGCGCTGGGCACCGCCACGGTTGTCGACTGGGCGCGGTTGCTCGCATAAGCCTGCCAGGCAAAAGGAATCAGGGTATGTTCAACGGTAAATCGATTTTCATCTCAGGCGGCACTGGCTCGTTCGGGCGCAATTTCATCCGCCGGTTACTGGAGCAATACCAGCCCAAGCGTGTGGTGGTGTTTTCCCGCGACGAACTCAAGCAGTACGAGATGCAACAAACCTTCAATGCCCCGTGCATGCGTTATTTTCTGGGGGACGTGCGTGACGCCGATCGTCTGCGCCAGGCCATGCGTGGCATCGATTATGTGGTGCATGCGGCGGCCCTCAAACAGGTGCCGGCGGCGGAATACAATCCCACCGAGTGCATTCGCACCAACGTCAATGGCGCAGAAAACATCATTGCGGCGGCCATCGACAACGGCGTGACGAAAGTCGTTGCGCTGTCCACTGACAAAGCGGCCAGCCCAATTAACCTGTACGGCGCGACCAAGTTGCTGTCAGACAAACTGTTCGTGGCGGCCAACAATATCGCGGGTGAACAGCAGACCCGGTTCGCCGTGGTGCGCTATGGCAATGTCGCCGGTTCGCGAGGCTCGGTGGTGCCGTTCTTCAGCAAGTTGATCGCAGAGGGTGTGACGGAGCTGCCAATCACGGATGAACGCATGACCCGTTTCTGGATCACTCTCGACCACGGCGTGCAGTTTGTGCTCGATAGCTTTGGCCGCATGCACGGCGGTGAAGTCTTTGTGCCGAAAATTCCGTCGATTCGTATTGTCGATCTGGCGTTGGGCATGGCTGGGCATTTGCCTCACAAGAACGTTGGGATTCGTCCTGGCGAAAAACTTCATGAGCTAATGGTGCCGCTCGATGACGCGCGCATGACCATCGAGTTTGCCGATCACTACACCATCCAGCCGTCGATTCGCTTTACCAGCGTGGATGTGGATTTCGCGCTGGACAATCTGGGTGAGTGCGGCAAGCCTGTGGCGGAGGATTTCGAATATCGCTCCGACACCAATCCGCACTTTTTGTCGGTGGATCAGATTGCCGACCTTCATGCCCGGTTGCCGACATGATTCCCTACGGTCGGCAAAGCCTCGATCAAGCTGACATCGATGCGGTGGTCGCGGTATTGCACTCCGATTGGCTGACCCAGGGGCCGACTCTTGAGCGTTTCGAACAGGCCATGGCCCTCCGTTGCCAGGCCGATCACGCCGTGGCGGTGTGCAATGCGACCGCCGCGCTACATATAGCCTGCGTGGCGGCGGGGCTAGGGCCAGGTGATCGTTTATGGACTACCCCCAATACCTTCTTGGCTTCGGCCAACTGCGGGCGTTATTGCGGCGCGCAGGTCGATTTTGTCGATATCGATCCGCTGACCTGGAATCTCGATGCCCACGCCCTTACCACAAAGCTTGAAGAGGCCGAGCGCGATGGGAGTCTGCCCAAAGTGTTGGTGGCGGTGGCATTCTCGGGACAAAGCTGTGACATGCGCAGAATCGGCCAGCTATCCGAGCGATACGACTTCACAGTGATCGAGGATGCTTCCCATGCAGTGGGGGCGTCTTATGCGGGCCGACCAGTGGGCTGTGGCGAATTCGCGGACATGACAGTGTTTAGTTTCCATCCGGTGAAAATCATCACGAGCGCCGAAGGCGGCATGGTCCTGACCAATCGCCCGGACCTGGCACAGCGCCTGCAACGCCTGCGCAGCCACGGAATGACCCGCGACGCCGGTCAAATGACCGAGCCCAGCCATGGGCCGTGGTACTACCAGCAAGTCGAGTTGGGTTTCAATTACCGCATGACAGACCTGCAGGCCGCGCTGGGGCTCTCGCAGTTGAACAAGTTGGATGCGTTTATCGCACGGCGCCGTGAGTTGGCAGCGCGATACCATCGTTTGCTGGGCGGTTTGCCATTGACCTTGCCGGGCTTCCAGCCCGAGGCGGAGTCGGCCTGGCATTTGTATGTGGTGCGCTTGCAACTTGATGGCATCACCCTCAGCCACCTTCAGGTATTCGAGGGCTTGCGCGCGGCCGGGATTGGCGTAAACCTGCATTACATTCCGGTTCATTTGCAACCGTATTACCGTGACCTGGGATTCGCAACAGGTGATTTTCCCCAGGCCGAACGTTATTACAGCGAAGCGATCAGCTTGCCCATGTTCCCCTCCCTCAGTGATGAACAGCAGGACTATGTGGTCGAGCAACTACACCGATTGCTTGAGGAGTAACGACACGTGAGCGCAGTCGCGATCATTCCTGCCCGTGGCGGCAGCAAGCGGATCCCGCGCAAGAACCTGAAGCTGTTCGATGGCGTCCCGATGATCGTTCGCTCGATTCGTACAGCCCTGGCGTCACGGTTGTTCGATGATGTGATCGTCAGTACCGACGACGAAGAGCTCGCTGAGCTGGCGCAGGTCCATGGTGCGCAGGTGCCGTTCATGCGACCGGCGACGTTGGCCGATGATTTCACGGGGACGGCGGCGGTGATTGCCCATGCCTTGGGCGAATTGCATGAGCGCTCGTTCGATTTTGCCTGTTGCATCTATGCCACTGCGCCGCTGCTGCAGGCTCGGTTTCTGCAGCAGGGACTGGAGTTGTTGCGTGAGCATCCTGACAAGTCGTTCGCATTCTCGGTGACGGGCTTCGGTTTTCCCGTGCAACGCGCTTTGACCCTGGATGAGCAAGGGGCGCTGACCCCGCTTTATCCGCAGTTTCGCGACACGCGTTCCCAGGACCTGCCCGAAGCGTTTCAAGACGCCGGCCAATTCTACTGGGGGCGCCGGGAGGCTTGGTTGCGCGGTGATAAATTGTTTTCACCCAGCAGCTTGCCGGTGGTCCTGCCTCGCCATCTGGTGCAGGACATCGACACACTCGAAGATTGGAAGCGGGCCGAATACCTCTATGCGGCATTGAAAGCTAGCGGTGAGCTGCAATGAGAATTCTGATCCGCGCCGACGCTTCGCTAACCATCGGCAGTGGACACATTGCCCGCTGCCTGACCTTGGCTCGCGTGTTGCGTGAGCAGGGGACGCATGTCGCGTTTGCTTGCCGCCAGTTACCGGGGCATCGTCTGCAAGCGTTGGCGTCCGAGGGCTTCGAGACGTTTGCCCTGCCGGATTCTTATCCTGGGGAAGACCCGCAGCAGGCCATCGAGTCCTTGTTGCCCTGGCAGGCGGACATCACGGCGTTGGAGCAGGCACTAGGCGGCCAGTCTGGTTTCGACTGGATCATCGTCGACCATTACGGCCTGGATCATCGTTGGCAAACTGCCGCCCGGCGCTTTGCGCCAAGGATCATGGCAGTGGACGACTTGGCCACCCGCACTTATGACGTTGATTTACTGCTCAACCAGAACCTGTCCGGGACCCGCGCTGCCTACTCGGGTTTGTTGCCAGAGCATTGCCAGGCGCTGCTGGGGCCGCGTTATTCGCTGTTGCGAGATGAGTTTCGCAGCGGGGCGATTACCATAAAACCCAAGGCCAGGCGCGTGCTGGTGAACTTCGGTGGGTTTGACGCGGCGATGCAGACCCACCGTGCCATGCTCGCGCTGGCGGATTTCGATGAGCTTGAAGTCGATTTTGTCGCGGGTGCCGACAACCCGGCCTGGGCTCAGATGCAGGGGATGGCGGCGAGTCGACCTTATTGGCGCCTGCACAGCTTTGTCAGCCATTTCCATCAGCTCATGATCGACGCCGATCTGTTCATTGGCGCCGGTGGTGGTACCAGTTGGGAGCGCGCCGCAATGGGGTTGCCAACAATTTGCATCGCGGTATCGAATAATCAGCAGGCCAATGGTGAAGTGATGGCGATCTCCGGAGCCCATATTTATCTCGGTCGCCACGAGGAGGTCAGTGTCGAACAGTTACGGCAGGCCATTGGGTTTGTCGCAGGCAATCAAGACCTGCGCAGAAGTTTGGCCGAGCGCTCCCGGCAACTGGTCGATGGCTTGGGCGTCCAACGGGTCGCTGTCGCGTTGGCCGGTGCAGTGTTGCGAGTTCGCCCGGCCACACAAGACGACGCCCAATTGCTTTTTGATGGCCGTAACGCCGAGGCTGTGCGCCGTGTATCGTTGGATACATCGGTGATCGACTGGAGCCGCCATTGCCAATGGCTGCAAACAAGCCTGATCAATGCGCAACGCCTGTTACTGATCGGCGAAGCGGCAGATGGCCCGGTGGGCGCATTGCGTTATGACCTGCAGGGTGACGAGGCGCTCGTGTCGATTTATCTGTTCGAAGACCGGATGGGGCTGGGGTGGGGCAAAGCGTTGCTGGCCCGTGGCGAAGCGTTTGCTGCTGTCCACTGGCCTCAACTGCGGGCTCTTACCGCGCACGTCCTGCCGGCCAATCAAACCTCCCTGAGCCTGTTTCGCCAGGCCGGTTTTATTCAGAGTACTTGCGTGCTCACGCGCGTATTGAAGGACCACCCTCATGAGTAGTTTCAAAGTCGGCCACCGTACCATCGGGGCGGAGGCGCCGCCGTTCATCATTGCCGAGATGAGTGGCAACCATAACCAGTCCCTGGAGTTGGCATTGCAGATCGTCGAGGCCGCTGCCCGGGCAGGGGCACACGCCTTGAAGCTGCAGACCTACACTGCCGATACCATGACGCTGGATCTGAGCGAGGGCGAATTTTTCATCAAGGACCCTAACAGTCTCTGGGCTGGAACGTCGCTTTATGATCTGTATGAAAAAGCCCATACGCCCTGGGAATGGCATGCGCCGATTTTTGCCCGGGCCAAGGCGTTGGGCATGCTGGCGTTCTCGACCCCGTTCGACGAAACAGCGGTGGATTTTCTTGAAAGCCTGGATGTGCCGGCCTACAAAATCGCCAGTTTCGAAAACACTGACCTGCCACTGATCCGCCGGGTCGCCGCTACTGGCAAACCGCTGATCATTTCCACCGGCATGGCCAGCATTGCCGAACTCGACGATACCGTGCGCGCCGCCCGGGAGGCCGGTTGCAAGGACCTGGTGTTGCTCAAATGCACCAGTACCTATCCGGCCACGCCGGCCAACAGCAATGTGCGCACGATTCCCCATCTGCGAGAGCTATTCGGTTGTGAAGTGGGATTGTCTGATCACTCCATGGGCGTCGGAGTGTCTGTTGCCGCCGTGGCATTGGGCGCGACCGTGGTGGAAAAGCATTTCACCCTTGATCGCGCGGCCGGTGGGGTGGACGCCAGTTTTTCCCTGGAACCGTTGGAACTGGCGGCGCTGGTCGTCGAAACCGAACGCGCCTGGCAGGCCATGGGGCAGGTGCACTATGGCGTGACTGAGGCCGAGCGCAAGTCGCTGGTCTACCGCCGTTCGCTGTACGTGACGCAGGATATGAACCCCGGCGAAGCCTTCACGCCGCAAAACGTCCGGGCTATCCGCCCGGGCCTGGGACTGGCCCCCAAACATGCGGATGCGTTGATGGGGCGTCGAGCTCGCGAGGCCATCAAGCGTGGTACGCCAGTGGCCTGGTCGCTGGTTGAATAGCTTTTTGAGTGAGCTTTATCGGCAAAATAGCGTGACCTGCGAGTCATAACGCGCATCTTCACTGTATTGTATTGACCGGGAAGATGGCGCCTGGCCCTTATCAGGCCCAGTGATAGCCCTTTACACTTCCCGTTTGTCGGCGCCCCTCGATTCCTTGCGAGCGGTGGTATTGGGCTGTTTTTGATTGGGAAGCCGTAATGATTGGCATAAAAAGCATTGCGAGCTACGTTCCTGTAGCCGGCGTGGACAATTACGCACAAGGTGCGAAGTTTGAAAAGGATGAAGAGTTCATCCTGGGCAAGATCGGTTCGGCCTTCTTGCCACGCAAGGATGACGGGCAGGAAACCTCGGACCTGTGTGTCGAAGCGGTCAATGCGCTGTTTGCCAACAACCCCGGCCTGAAACGCGAATCCATCGACGTGCTGATCGTTGTCACCCAGAACGGCGATGAAGAAGGCTTGCCGCACACGGCGGCTATCGTCCAGGACAAACTCGGCTTGCCGACCACCGTGGCGGCGTTCGACATCTCCCTGGGGTGTTCGGGTTATGTCTATGGCATCTACGCCATCAAGGGCTTCATGGAGGCCGCTGGCCTGAAGAATGGCCTGTTGGTGACGGCTGATCCGTATTCGAAAATCGTCGACCCGGAAGACCGCAACACCACGATGCTGTTTGGCGACGCCGCCACCGCCACCTGGATGGGTGAAGATGCGCCGTGGCAACTGGGTAAGGCCAAGTTCGGCACCGACGGTTCCGGCGCGCCGCACCTGAAGGTCAGCGACGGCGTGTTCTTTATGAATGGCCGCCAGGTGTTCAACTTCGCCTTGCTCAAGGTGCCGGCCCATCTGCATGAGTTGCTCGCCGATTCCGATCTGCAAGCCAGCGACATTGATGCGTTTTGCATTCACCAGGGCAGTGCGGCGATTGTCGATGCCGTGGCGCGGCGTTTCGAGGGCGAGCCGGAGAAGTTCATCAAGGATATGGTCGAGACCGGGAACACCGTGTCGTCGAGCATTCCGTTATTGCTGGAAAAGCACGTGCTCGATTCCGATTGGAAACGCGTAGCCTTGAGTGGTTTCGGCGTAGGCCTGTCCTGGGGCTCGGCGATCATCTATCGCCCGTGAGCCACTAAAACCCGGGCACAAAAATAGCGTCCAAGGTGTAACCTTGAACGCTATTTTTTTGCCTGATCGAAAAGCGAGGCGCCATGAGCGAGTTTTTTCAGCGCAATCTCCAGGTGATCGAGCAACGCTGGCCGGCGCTGGCCGAGCGGCTGCTGCTGGAGGATGCTGGTGCGTTGCAGGCGGATCTGGTCGAGGGGCTTGGATCGACCTTGAGCATCAATGGCATTCAGTTGACCAGCCGCCATGACCGTCTCGCCGAGGCTGACCTGCAAGCCGCCAGCCTACCGCCGGACGCCGCCGTTGTGCATGTCTATGGCACCGGATTGGGGGACCTGCAAAACCATATGCTGGAGCGGGCAGGGGTTGAACGCCTGTACGTGCATATCCTCAATGGCTCAGTGTTTGCCCTGGTGCTGCAGTTGCTGGATCAATCGCCATGGCTTGCCGACTCGCGGGTCGAATTGCTCTATGCAGGCGATCTGGCGGAAATCCAGCTGCCGTTTTTCGCATTACCCGCCGAGTTGGTGCTGGCCGATGATTTCAATGCAAAAATTCGCGACCGATTGATCAGTGAAATCCATCTGGCCTTCAGTAACCGGGAATTCGACCCCAAGGCGCCGGAGATCATCGAGCGCCTGCAAGCCACTTTCAATCTCGTGCAAACGGATCACGACGTCACCGAGCTGTTTGGCTCCTTCAATGGACGGGAGGCGTTTGTCATTGCCACCGGACCCAGCCTTGAGCAGCACTTCGAAACATTGCGCAAGCTGAATGACCAGGCCGAGCGGCCGCTATTGATTTGCGTCGATACGGCCTACCGACCGTTGATCAACCACGGCATTCGACCGGATGTCGTGGTCAGCATTGATCAACGCATCTCGGCGCGCCATCTCCCCCCTGAAGACACCGGCGATATTGCACTGGTTTACCTGCCAATGGCTGACCCCTCAGTGATTGAAGCCTGGCAGGGGTCACGTTATGTTGGTTATTCCGCCAGCCCCATCTATCACCAGATACGACAGCTACTGCGCCGAGGCGAGCTGTACGTGGGCGGGAGCGTGATTCATCCGGCGGTGGACCTGGCGGTGAAAATGGGCGCGGCGCAAATCACCCTCTTCGGCGCTGACTTTGCTTTTCCCCATGACAAAACCCATGCCGGCTGGGGCGACGGTGATCTGGGGCCACAACTGGGCGTGGCAAAACACTGGGTGCTCGATGGTCATGGGCAGCGGGTCAAGACTCAGCTCAACTTCCGTAGTTATCTGTGTGAGCTGGAGCGATTTATCGCCGGGCATCCCCAAGTGCGTTTCTATAACAGCAGTCGGGACGGGGCGCGGATCGTCGGCGCTGATTTCCATCCGGAGTACGTGCAATGACCGGGTTTCAAGGGGTAATCGATGATGCGCGTGAGTGCGCACGGCTGTTTCGCCTGGGGCGGGATGTCGAGGCGGGGCTGGCGATGGTTGCATTGGTCGAGGCGGCTCAGCCGTTGGTCGCGCTTATGCCGAGCGACGTCCAGTCATCGTGGAACGGGCTGCTGGGGCTGATGTTCAACGATCAGCAGGCTCAGAACTGGCTTTCGCTGGCGGACTATCTTGAATACGAATGGGCTGAACTGTTGACCGCTGGTCAGGCGGTGTAATTCCTTTTCTTGATGAGCTGGCGCCGCTGCCCAAGCGAATCGCGCCCCCGGCATTTCCCTGGCGTCATTTTTTCACCTGTCGATCGCTGCCAAGCCCTTGATTTATGAGGGGTGGCACCCTGATGGCAAAATTTTTGAAAAAACCGCTAAAGCAAGTTCCGATTACGACGATAACTATTACGAAGGTTCTCTAGGCCACACCCGGCGGTTGCCAGGGCCGGAAGCCGCAGTACCCAACCAACGAGGAATTCGTCATGGCTTTAACAGTAAACACTAACGTCACATCGTTGAACGTTCAGAAGAACCTGAACAAGGCTTCCGATGCTCTGTCCACTTCGATGACCCGTCTGTCTTCCGGCCTGAAAATCAACAGCGCCAAAGACGACGCCGCCGGCCTGCAGATCTCTACCCGTATGACCTCGCAAATCCGCGGTCAGACTGTTGCGATCAAGAACGCCAACGATGGTATCTCCATCGCTCAGACCGCTGAAGGCGCTCTGCAGGAATCCACTAACATCCTGCAGCGTATGCGTGAACTGGCTGTCCAGGCTCGAAACGACAACAACGGCACTGCTGACCGTGATGCTCTGAACAAAGAATTTGCTCAGATGTCGGACGAACTGACCCGTATCGCTGATTCGACCAACCTGAACGGCAAGAACCTGATCGACGGTTCCGCTGGCACCATGACCTTCCAGGTCGGCTCCAACACCGGTGCTACCAACCAGATCACTCTGACCCTGAGCGACAGCTTCGACGCTGCGACCCTGAGCGTTGACTCTGCTGCCATCGCGATCAGTGCTGCAGACAGTGCTGAGGCTGAAACCAACACTGCAGCTGCAATCGACGCGATCGACGCTGCTCTGGCGACCATCAACGCCAGTCGTGCGGACCTCGGTGCTGCCCAGAACCGTCTGACCAGCACCATCTCCAACCTGCAGAACATCAACGAAAACGCCGCTGCTGCACTGGGTCGCGTACAAGACACCGACTTCGCTGCTGAAACTGCCCAGCTGACCAAGCAGCAGACTCTGCAACAGGCTTCCACTTCGGTTCTGGCCCAGGCCAACCAACTGCCATCCGCTGTACTGAAGCTGCTTCAGTAATAGCCGGATGAGTTTTAGCGGGGGAGTGCGCTTGCGTACTCTCTCGCTTTTTCCGTTCAAGAGGTGATGGACATGGATATGAGCGTGAAGCTGAACTTGTCTTATCCAGCTGCGAAGCCGGCGACGACATTTGCCGACAAACCAGTGGAAAAGCCTCGAGCCGATGCTGCCACCGTGGTACCGGTCAAGGATGAGCCGAAAGACGCTGTGGCCGAGCAAGAGAAATTGAAGAGGGCGGTTCAGGAAATTGAAACCTTCGTTCAGTCGGTCAAGCGCAACCTGGAGTTCTCAATCGATGAGCCTTCAGGCAAAGTAGTTGTCAAAGTGATTGCCAGTGGTTCCGGTGAAGTGATTCGCCAGATCCCTAATGAAGAAGTGCTTAAACTGGCGAACAGTTTGAATGATGCAAGCAGCCTGTTGTTCAGCGCGCAAGCCTGACAGCTGGCACGAATTTTGTTCTTTGGTTCTTTTGAGCGGTTGTAAAGGTCAAAAGGCCGGCGGCACACTGAAGGGAGTCCCATATGGCAAGTCCAATTCTACCTGGCTTGGGTCTAGGCTCTGGCCTTGATACCGGTGCTATCGTCAAGGCATTGGTGGATTCTGACAAAGCAGCCAAGCAAGGTCAGATTGACCGTGCCACCAAGATCAATACCTCCAATATTTCCGGGATTGGCACCCTGAAGTCCCTGTTGGCTACCTTCCAGTCTACGTTGAAGGCCTTGGGCAGCACGACCACCCCTCAATTTACCGGCGTTGCCGCCACTTCGGCCAATACCAGTGCATTGACGGTGACGGCGGGCAACTCGGCGGTAAGCGGTACCTACACGGTAAACGTCACGCAACTGGCCACCTCTTCAAAAGTAGCGACGGCTGCTTTTGCCGGTGGGGCTAGCAGTGCGGTGGCGACCGGTACGCTGACTATCAGTCAGGGGGGGACGAATTACGCCCTTGATATCCCAGCTGATTCGACGCTGCAGTCGGTTCGGGACGCCATCAACAGCAAGTACTCGTCCAGCGGTCTGACTGCCAACATCGTGACCGACAGCTTTGGTTCACGCCTGGTGGTCGGCTCGACTAAAACCGGTGCGGGTAATGATATCTCCCTCAGCGGTATTGCCAGCCTTGCGGCTGACGGCTCCGTTCCAATGGTCTCGCCACCTACCGCGAATTCTTCAGGGTCTCTGGGGCTTGCCCAGGACGCCAAGTTCACAGTTGACGGTCTGGAGATGAGCAGCCCGACCAACAAGCTGGATAACGTGGTCTCGGGCTTGAGCATGACGTTACTCGTCGAGGACACTGGCCCGACAATCGTTACCGTCGCTACCAACGCCGACGGCCTGAAAGCTTCGATCCAGAAGTTCGTCGATGCTTATAACGCTGTTGCGAAGGCCGTGACGTCCCTGACCAAGCCGACCACAGATGCTGAGGGTAACTCGGTTCCAGCGGCCTTGACCGGTGACTCGTTGCCTCGCTCGCTTTTGGCGGCCATTCGCGCACCTTTGTCTGAGGCTGGCGCAGGTGACAAGCTGACCGTTCTTTCCCAGTTGGGAATCACCACCAATCAGACGACCGGAGCGCTGGATTTCGACAGTGGGAAATTCACCACTGCGTTGAATGACAAGCAGTTGGGTGGGGAGATCCAAACACTGTTCGTAGGTGAGAATGGCCTGCTTGAGCGCATGGATAAGGCCATCAAGCCGTACACTGAAGGCAAAACGGGTGCGGGTGGTATCGGGGGCTCAGAGGCCATCCTGACTACTCGCTCCAAGAACCTCGACATCATCAAGACGAAGCTGTTCGAAGATCAGCAGGCTCTTGATCGCCGCATCGAAACCCTCACCGCCGTACTGACCAAAAAGTACAACGACATGGACACCCTGGTCGGCAGGCTGAAAGCCACCGCCAGCAACATCACCTCCATGTTCGAAGCGATGACGGCACAGCAGAAAAACAGCTGATTTTCGACCGATGCAAAAAGCCCGGCAACGTTTTGACAACGTTCCGGGCTTTCGGCTTTTCGACCTAAAGTTTTTTGACGCAGCGTCGATACGCTGTTTATACGAACCGAAGTTTTTTGATGAGGTAGAACATGAATCCGATGTTAGCCCTTCGCCAATACCAGAAGATTGGCGCCCAGGCGCAAACCTCCGAAGCAAGTCCCCATCGTCTGGTGCAGATGCTGATGGAGGGTGGGCTGGATCGCATTGCCCAGGCCAAGGGTGCGATGGAGCGCAAGGATATCGCCAACAAAGGCGTACTGATCAGTAAGGCAATCGGCATTATCGGCGGTTTGCGTGAAGGCTTGGACCTGGAAAACCAGGCCGAGTCGGTAACCGAGCTGGATAACCTCTACACCTACATGATGAAACGCCTGGCCGAGGCCAACGCCAAGACCGATCCGAAGATCCTCGATGAAGTCGCCGATCTGCTGGGCACGGTCAAGGAAGGTTGGGATGCCATCGCTGTACCGGGTCCGCAATTCTAAGGAGTGCTCTCATGAGTCTTGTCCTGCAGCGAATCGAACAAACCCGTGATGCCTTGGTTGATGCCTTGGCCGAGCGTAACTGGGAAGCCATCGGTCAGTTGGACCTGGCTTGCCGTTCCTGCATGGAAGACGTCCTGAGCGAGTCCCAGGTGGATGAGGCGGCGTTGCGGATCAATCTTGAGGAATTGCTAGGGGTCTATCGGCAATTGCTGGAGGCGGCGACGGGAGAGCGTCAGGCGATCGTCGACGAGATGCAACAGATCCATCAAGCACAGAACGCGGCAAAGGTTTACCATCTGTTCGGTTAATGCTCAGTTAATCCGAGCCTGTTGCGCCATAAATTTGACTGTGCACGGTTTTTTGACTTTACTAGTAGCTGTTTACAGATTGAAGGCGTCTACAGGCATGACAAGTCTGCAAGCGTCTAGCTTGCCCCCTAATTTCGGGCATTGGGTTGACTAGGGAAGTTGCTATTGCATGTGGCGTGAAACCAAAATTCTCCTGATCGATGACGATAGCGTCCGCCGCCGCGACCTGGCGGTGATCTTAAATTTTCTTGGTGAAGAAAATTTACCCTGCGGAAGCCATGACTGGCAGCAGGCCGTCGGCTCTTTGTCGTCCAGTCGCGAGGTCATCTGTGTCCTTATCGGGACCGTGAATGCCCCCGCAACGCTTTTGGGCTTGCTAAAGACACTCTCAACCTGGGATGAGTTCCTTCCGGTTTTGTTAATGGGCGAAAATTCTTCCCTTGACCTGCCTGAAGACCAGCGTCGCCGAGTACTTTCCACGCTCGAAATGCCGCCCAGCTACAGCAAGCTGCTTGATTCGCTGCATCGCGCGCAGGTTTATCGCGAGATGTACGACCAGGCCCGTGAGCGCGGCAGGCATCGCGAACCCAACCTTTTCCGCAGCCTTGTCGGCACCAGCCGGGCGATCCAGCACGTGCGCCAGATGATGCAGCAGGTGGCCGATACCGACGCCAGCGTGCTGATCCTGGGCGAGTCGGGCACGGGCAAGGAAGTGGTTGCGCGCAATCTGCATTACCACTCCAAGCGCCGCGAAGCGCCGTTCGTGCCAGTCAACTGTGGCGCGATTCCGGCCGAGTTGCTGGAGAGCGAGCTGTTTGGCCATGAGAAGGGCGCCTTTACCGGCGCGATCACCAGCCGCGCCGGGCGTTTCGAATTGGCCAATGGCGGTACGCTGTTTCTCGACGAAATCGGCGACATGCCGTTGCCGATGCAGGTCAAGCTGTTGCGGGTCTTGCAGGAGCGCACCTTCGAGCGTGTGGGCAGCAACAAGACCCAGAGCGTCGATGTGCGAATCATTGCTGCCACGCACAAGAACCTCGAGAGCATGATCGAGGTTGGCAGCTTCCGCGAAGACCTCTATTACCGCCTCAACGTTTTCCCGATCGAAATGGCGCCACTGCGTGAGCGCGTCGAAGACATCCCGTTGCTGATGAACGAGCTGATCTCGCGCATGGAGCACGAAAAGCGCGGTTCGATCCGCTTCAACTCGGCGGCGATCATGTCCCTGTGCCGCCATGGCTGGCCGGGCAACGTCCGTGAGCTGGCCAACCTGGTGGAGCGCATGGCGATCATGCACCCGTACGGGGTGATCGGCGTGAATGAATTGCCGAAGAAATTCCGCTACGTCGACGATGAAGACGAGCAAATGGTCGACAGCCTGCGCAGCGATCTGGAGGAGCGGGTGGCAATCAACGGCCATACGCCAGATTTCACCGCCAATGCCTTGTTGCCACCGGAAGGCCTGGATCTCAAGGATTACCTGGGAGGCCTGGAACAAGGGCTGATCCAGCAGGCACTGGACGATGCCAACGGCATCGTGGCCCGCGCCGCAGAACGCTTGCGCATCCGTCGCACCACCCTGGTGGAGAAGATGCGCAAGTACGGCATGAGCCGTCGCGAAGGAGATGAACAGGCGGATGATTGACGCCTGTTTTCCAACCGCCTGATTTTCAGGCGGTTTTTTTTCGGCACGGGTATTGCTATAGCCCTCGCAACGTTCCGTTTAACTGACGGTCAGCCAAGCGAGAGAGCACGATGACCCAAGCCGCCCAGATGTCTCCTGTCCCTGAGCCGGGACACATGCCGTCCGTCGAGCAGGCAAGCCGGCTTGGACTTGAGCAGGCATTTTCGCTGTTCAACCAGATGTCCAGCCAACTGACTGATTCCTACAGCCTGCTCGAAGCCCGGGTCACCGAGCTCAAGGGGGAGCTGGCCGTGGTCAGCGCCCAGCGCATGCAGGAGCTGGCGGAAAAGGAACGCCTGGCTAATCGTCTGCAAAATCTCCTCGACCTGTTGCCCGGTGGCGTTATCGTCATCGACGCCCACGGTCGTGTGCGCGAAGCCAACCCCGCGGCTTGCGAGTTGCTCGGCCTGCCGTTGGAAGGCGAGCTGTGGCGGCATGTCATCGCCCGCTGCTTTGCGCCCCGTGAAGACGACGGCCATGAAGTGTCCCTCAAGGACGGTCGGCGCCTGTCCATCTCGACGCGCTCGCTGGATGCCGAGCCGGGGCAGTTGGTGCTGCTCAATGATTTGACTGAAACCCGGCACCTGCAAGACCAGCTGGCTCGCCACGAGCGCCTGTCTTCCCTGGGGCGGATGGTAGCGTCGCTGGCCCATCAGATTCGCACGCCGCTTTCTGCCGCGCTGCTCTATGCCAGTCATTTGACTGAACAGCAATTGCCGATGGAAACCCAGCAACGCTTCGCCGGACGCTTGAAAGAGCGCCTGCATGAGCTGGAACACCAGGTGCGCGACATGCTGGTATTCGCTCGCGGCGAGCTGCCGTTGACCGACCGTGTGACCCCCAAGGTTTTATTGCAATCGTTGCAGGCAGCGGCGCTGACCCATGTACAGGATTTGCCGATCCGCTGGCAGTGCGACAGCCATGTCGGCGAAGTGTTGTGTAATCGCGACACCTTGGTGGGCGCGGTGTTGAACCTCATCGAAAACGCGATCCAGGCCAGCGGCGGCGACGTCCGGCTGAAAGTGCACTTATATACACGCGACAACACCTTGCGCCTGTGTGTCAGCGACAGCGGCAGCGGTATCGAACCGGCCGTGCTGGCACGCCTGGGCGAGCCATTTTTCACCACCAAGACCACTGGCACCGGCCTGGGCCTGACCGTGGTCAAGGCTGTGGCCCGTGCCCATCAGGGAGAATTGCAACTGCGCTCGCGGCTGGGCCGTGGCACCTGTGCGACGGTGTGCTTGCCGCTGTTTTCCAACGCGCCAGGGGTGGAGTGAAAGTAATGGCGATCAAGGTGTTGCTGGTTGAGGATGACCGGGCCCTGCGTGAGGCGCTGGCCGATACGCTGGTGCTGGCCGGGCACGACTACGCTGCCGTCGGTTCGGCGGAAGAAGCGCTGCTGGCGGTGGGCCGCGAAGCGTTCAGCCTGGTGGTCAGTGACGTCAATATGCCGGGCATGGACGGCCATCAATTGCTCGGCCTGTTACGTGCCCGTCAGCCGCAACTACCGGTTTTGCTGATGACCGCTCACGGCGCCGTCGAGCGCGCGGTGGATGCCATGCGCCAGGGCGCCTCGGATTATCTGGTCAAGCCGTTCGAGCCAAAAGCCCTGCTGGACCTGGTGGCGCGTCATGCCCTGGGCAGTCTTGCGGTCGAGGGCGAAGGCCCGGTGGCCATCGAACCGGCCAGTGCGCAACTGCTGGAATTGGCCGCGCGGGTGGCGCGCAGCGATTCAACCGTGTTGATTTCCGGCGAGTCCGGTACGGGCAAGGAAGTGCTGGCGCGCTACATCCATCAACAGTCCCGGCGCGCCAGCGAACCGTTCATCGCGATCAATTGCGCGGCAATTCCTGACAACATGCTCGAGGCGACACTGTTCGGTCACGAAAAGGGTTCGTTCACGGGGGCCATCGCGGCCCAGGCTGGCAAGTTCGAACAGGCCGACGGCGGCACGATCCTGCTCGATGAAATTTCCGAAATGCCGATGAGCCTGCAGGCCAAGCTGTTGCGGGTCTTGCAGGAGCGGGAAGTGGAGCGGGTCGGTGCGCGCAAGCCCATCAGCCTGGATATCCGCGTGGTGGCAACCACCAACCGCGACCTGGCCGGCGAAGTGGCGGCGGGGCGTTTTCGTGAAGACCTTTATTACCGCTTGTCGGTATGAGCGCACCGCCGATATCCTGCCGCTGGCCGAGCGTCTGCTGAGCAAGCACGTCAATAAAATGAAGCATGCGGCTGCGCGGTTTTCAGCGCAGGCTCAGGCCTGTCTGATTGCCTACCCGTGGCCGGGTAATGTCCGAGAGCTCGATAACGCCATCCAGCGGGCCTTGATCCTGCAACAGGGCGGCTTGATCCAGCCGGAGGATTTCTGCCTGGCCGGCCCGGTGGCCTGCGCGCCATTGCCTGCATTGTCGCCGGTGCCGGCAGCGGCCTTCGCGCCCGCGGTGGAAGTGGAGGGCGAGTCGGCCGGCGCGTTGGGCGACGACCTGCGTCGTCGCGAGTTCCAGATGATCATCGACACCCTGCGCGCCGAGCGCGGACGGCGCAAGGAGGCGGCCGAACGCCTGGGGATCAGCCCGCGCACCCTGCGCTACAAGTTGGCGCAGATGCGTGACGCCGGCATGGATGTCGAGGCCTATCTGTTCGCCAGTTGAATAATGTGCACCGACCGCCTTCGCGAGCAAGCCCGCTCCCACATGCATTTGTTTTTTGCGGCCATGGAGCTGGCACCCTTGTTGCTAATACCTGAATACCCGCTGAGTAAGTGTCAAAAAAATGCGGGCCGCCAGAGAGAGTAGACCATGAGCCAAGGTATTGAATTTAATCGGTTGATGTTGGACATGCGGGCCATGCAAATGGACGCCATGGCCCAGCCTAAATCGGTCGCGGTCCCCCAAGTGGGTGGCAGCAGCTTTTCCGACATGCTCGGTCAGGCCGTCAATAAAGTGAACGATACCCAGCAGGCATCGAACCAGTTGGCCAGTGCTTTCGAGATTGGCAAAAGTGGCGTCGACCTGACGGACGTAATGATCTCCTCGCAGAAAGCCAGTGTCTCGTTTCAGGCGTTGACCCAGGTTCGCAACAAACTGGTTCAAGCCTACCAAGACATCATGCAGATGCCGGTTTAAGGAAGTTATTGAGTCATGGCAGAAGCAGCCGTAGATAACGTTCCGGCCAAGGCCACTCCGGTAGACGGCAAACCGCCGCTGTTCGGTCTGTCCTTCCTGGAAAATCTCTCCGAGATGACCATGCTGCGTCAGGTAGGCCTGTTGGTCGGCCTGGCTGCCAGCGTGGCGATTGGTTTTGCCGTAGTGCTGTGGTCCCAGCAACCGGACTACCGGCCGCTGTATGGCAGCCTGGAGGGCATGGACGCCAAGCAAGTCATGGAAACCCTGGCTTCCGCCGATATTCCTTACACCGTCGAACCCAATTCCGGCGCGTTGCTGGTCAAGGCCGACGACGTTGCCCGTGCGCGCCTCAAGCTCGCAGCCGCTGGCGTGACGCCGACCGATGGCAACATCGGTTTCGAGATCCTCGACAAGGACCAGGGCCTGGGCACCAGCCAATTCATGGAAGCGACCCGTTATCGTCGCGGCCTGGAAGGTGAGCTGGCGCGGACCATTTCCAGCCTGAACAACGTCAAGGGCGCCCGTGTGCACCTGGCGATCCCGAAAAGCTCGGTGTTCGTGCGCGATGAGCGCAAGCCCAGTGCTTCGGTATTGGTCGAGCTGTATTCGGGCCGCTCCCTGGAGCCAGGTCAAGTGCTTGCCATCATCAACCTGGTGGCGACCAGCGTGCCTGAGCTGAGCAAATCGCAGATCACCGTGGTCGACCAGAAAGGCAACCTGCTGTCCGATCAGGCGGAAAACTCCGAACTGACCATGGCCGGCAAGCAATTCGATTACAGCCGTCGCATGGAAGGCATGCTGACCCAGCGAGTGCACAACATCCTGCAACCGATCCTGGGTAACGACCGCTACAAGGCCGAGGTGTCGGCCGATGTGGATTTCAGCGCCGTCGAGTCGACGTCCGAACAGTTCAATCCCGATCAGCCTGCGCTGCGCAGCGAGCAGTCGGTGACCGAGCAGCGTACCGCCAGCAATGGTCCCCAAGGTGTACCGGGAGCCCTGAGCAACCAGCCGCCGTCGCCGGCCAGCGCACCGCAAACCACCGGTGGCGCCACCGCAGCCGCCGGCATGGTGCAGCCAGGCCAGCCGCTGATCGATGCCAACGGCCAGCAGATCATGGACCCGGCCACCGGCCAGCCGATGCTGGCGCCGTACCCGGCCGACAAGCGTCAGCAGTCGACCAAGAACTTCGAGCTTGACCGTTCCATCAGCCACACCAAGCAGCAACAAGGTCGTTTGAATCGCCTGTCGGTCGCCGTAGTGGTGGACGATCAGGTCAAGGTCAACGCGGCCAACGGCGAAACCAGCCGTGCGCCATGGAGCGCCGACGAATTGGCGCGCTTCACTCGCCTGGTGCAGGACGCCGTCGGTTTCGACGCCAGCCGTGGCGACAGCGTCAGCGTGATCAACGTACCGTTCTCCCTGGAACGCGGTGAGGTGGTCGCCGATATTCCGTTTTATTCGCAACCCTGGTTCTGGGATGTGGTCAAGCAAGTATTGGGTGTGCTGTTTATCCTGGTACTGGTGTTTGGCGTGCTGCGCCCGGTGCTCAACAACATCACCGGTGGCGGCAAGAACAAGCAATTGGCAGCTTTCGGCGATGTCGAGCTGGGCGGCATGGGCGGCCTGGATGGCGAATTGGCCAACGATCGCGTCAGCCTCGGCGGGCCGCAGAGCATTCTGCTGCCAAGCCCGAGCGAAGGCTATGACGCTCAGTTGAACGCCATCAAGAGTCTGGTGGCAGAAGACCCGGGTCGTGTGGCCCAGGTCGTGAAAGAGTGGATTAACGCAGATGAGTGATAATCGAGCCGCTGTTGCCAAATTGTCTCGGGTCGACAAAGCCGCGATCCTGCTGCTGTCCCTGGGTTCGACCGACGCTGCCCAGGTGCTGCGTCACATGGGGCCCAAGGAGGTCCAGCGCGTGGGCGTGGCCATGGCACAAATGGGCAACGTGCACCGTGAGCAGGTCGAGCAGGTGATGAGTGAGTTCGTTGACATCGTCGGCGATCAGACCAGCCTGGGCGTCGGTTCCGATGACTACGTGCGCAAGATGCTCACCCAGGCACTGGGCGAGGACAAGGCCAATGGCCTGATCGACCGGATCCTGTTGGGCGGCAACACCAGCGGCCTGGACAGCCTCAAGTGGATGGAGCCGCGTGCGGTTGCCGACGTGATTCGTTACGAGCACCCGCAGATCCAGGCGATCGTGGTGGCTTACCTCGACCCGGACCAGGCCGGTGAAGTGCTGGGCAACTTCGACCACAAGGTGCGCCTGGACATCATCCTGCGGGTGTCTTCGCTCAACACCGTGCAGCCGGCGGCCCTGAAAGAATTGAACCAGATTCTCGAGAAGCAGTTCTCGGGCAACTCCAATGCTGCGCGCACCACCCTGGGCGGCATCAAGCGCGCGGCGGACATCATGAACTTCCTCGACAGTTCGATCGAAGGTCAGTTGATGGACTCGATCCGCGAGTTCGACGAAGACCTGTCCGGTCAGATCGAAGACCTCATGTTCGTGTTCAACAACCTGTCCGATGTCGACGATCGTGGCATCCAGGCGCTGTTGCGCGAAGTGTCGTCCGACGTGCTGGTACTGGCCCTCAAGGGCTCGGACGAAGGCGTCAAGGAAAAGATCTTCAAGAACATGTCCAAACGGGCGGCCGAACTGTTGCGCGACGATCTCGAGGCCAAGGGCCCGGTACGCGTCAGCGACGTGGAAACCGCACAGAAGGAAATCCTCACCATCGCCCGCCGCATGGCCGAAGCCGGGGAGATCGTTCTCGGTGGCAAGGGCGGCGAAGAGATGATCTAAGGTCGTTATGTCTGCCAAGAGTGATGAAGCACCCAGCGACCTGATCCGCGCCCGTGACGTCGGTGGTTTCGACGTCTGGTCGCTGCCCAGCTTCGACCCCCATGTTCCCGAGCCTGAGCCGGAACCGGTGGAAGAGCTGCCGGAGCCGGAGGAAGTGCCGCTGGAGGAAGTCCAGCCACTGACCCTCGAGGAAGTCGAGGGCATTCGCCAGGAAGCCTACAACGAAGGCTTTGCCGTGGGTGAAAAGGAAGGCTTCCACAGCACCACGCTCAAGGTCCGCCAGGAAGCCGATGTGGCGCTGACGGCCAAGCTTCGTGCGTTGGAATCGCTGATGCTCAACCTGTTCGACCCCATCGCCGAGCAGGACACCCAGATCGAGAAGTCCCTGGTGGGGCTGGTGCAACACATCGCCCGGCAAGTGATCCAGCGCGAACTGGCCATCGATTCGACTCAGATCGAACATGTCATGCGCGAAGCGCTCAAGTTGTTGCCATTGGGCGTGGGGAACGTGCGGCTGTACATCAATCCTCAGGACTTCGAGTTGGTCAAGGCCTTGCGCGAGCGCCATGAAGAAACCTGGCGCATCGTCGAGGACGCTGCGCTGCTGCCCGGCGGTTGCCGTGTGGAAACCGAACACAGCCGCATCGACGCTACCGTTGAAACCCGCATCAGCCAGATCATGGCCAAATTGTTCGACCAATTGCACGAACAGGCCCTGCACCCGGCTGCCGCCGACCTGAGCCTGGAGTTGCCGGACGAACCTCTGGTGGGGGCTGATACAGCGTCGGCCGATGCTGGGTTGGAGATGCCTGAACTGGACGCTTCTGCACTGGACAGCCGCGATGCGCCTTGAGCGAACCAGCTTCGCCAAGCGCCTGGGCAGCTACGCCGAGGCCAGCGAACTGGCCGGCCAACCGATCCTGGAAGGACGCCTGCTGCGCATGGTCGGCCTGACCCTCGAAGCCGAAGGTTTGCGTGCCGCCATGGGCAGCCGCTGCATGGTGATCAACGACGACAGCTACCACCCGGTGCAGGTCGAAGCCGAAGTCATGGGCTTCTCCGGCAGCAAGGTGTTCTTGATGCCGGTGGGCAGTGTCGCTGGCATCGCCCCGGGTGCGCGCGTGGTGCCCCTGGCCGACAACGGCCGCCTGCCCATGGGCATGAGCATGCTCGGGCGCGTGCTGGACGGGGCCGGACGAGCCCTGGACGGCAAGGGCGGCATGAAGGCTGAAGACTGGGTGCCGATGGACGGCCCGACGATCAACCCGCTCAAGCGCGACCCCATCAGCGTACCGCTGGACGTGGGCATCCGCTGCATCAACGGTTTATTGACGGTCGGTCGCGGCCAGCGCCTGGGCCTGTTTGCCGGTACCGGGGTGGGCAAGAGCGTGCTGCTGGGCATGATGACCCGCTTCACCGAAGCCGACATCATCGTGGTGGGGCTGATCGGCGAGCGGGGTCGTGAGGTGAAGGAGTTCATTGAGCACATCCTTGGCGAGGAGGGGCTCAAGCGTTCGGTGGTGGTGGCTTCGCCAGCGGACGATGCGCCATTGATGCGTTTGCGCGCGGCCATGTATTGCACGCGTATTGCCGAGTACTTCCGCGACAAGGGCAAGAACGTCCTGTTGCTGATGGATTCGCTGACCCGTTTCGCCCAGGCCCAGCGGGAAATCGCCCTGGCTATTGGCGAGCCGCCGGCCACCAAGGGTTATCCGCCTTCGGTCTTCGCCAAGCTGCCGAAACTGGTGGAGCGCGCCGGCAATGCGGAAAAGGGCGGCGGTTCGATCACTGCTTTCTATACCGTGCTGTCTGAAGGCGATGACCAGCAAGACCCCATCGCCGACTCGGCCCGGGGCGTACTCGACGGGCACATCGTGCTGTCCAGGCGCCTGGCCGAGGAAGGGCATTACCCGGCCATCGACATCGAGGCTTCCATCAGTCGGGTCATGCCGTCGGTGATCAGTGCCGAGCACATGAAGCGGGCCCAGCAGTTCAAGCAGTACTGGTCGCGCTACCAGCAAAGCCGCGACCTGATCAGCGTCGGCGCCTACGTCCCCGGCGGTGACCGCGAGACCGACACCGCTATCAGTCTTTACCCGGCCATGGCCGTTTACCTGCGCCAGAGCCTGAACGACAACATCGGCATGGGCGCCAGCGAAGCGCACTTGCAGAGTATTTTCACCCCGGTTGCCGGCGGGTAACCGGCCATGGCCACGAGTCGTGCGGCACGCCTGGCGCCAGTGGTGGACATGGCGGAAAAGGCCGAGAAGACCGCTGTCCAGCGTCTGGCGTATTTCCAGGGCCAGGTCAAAGTCGCCGAAAGCAAACTGGCTGACCTCGAGAACTTTCGACTCGAGTATCAGGAACAGTGGATCGCCCGTGGCGCCCACGGGGTTTCCGGGCAGTGGTTGTTGGGTTACCAAGGGTTTCTTGCGCAGTTGGGAACCGCTATCGACCAGCAGCGCCAGAGCCTGGTCTGGCACCAGAACAACCTGGAGAAGGCCCGCCAGAGCTGGCAAGAGGCGTTTGCCCGGGTCGAGGGGCTGCGCAAGCTGGTGCAGCGCTATATTGATGAGGCACGGCAACTGGAAGACAAGCGCGAACAGAAACTGCTCGATGAATTGTCCCAGCGCCTGCCGCGGCAGAACCCCTATTGATGCGAAACCAGGATTTTGTCGGTTGAATGAGGCAAACCCTTGCTCAGACCTTTACCAGATGCTACACCTTGTACACGTATGTCCATGACAAGGAAGCCGATCATGTCAGTCGTTACCGAAGTATCCCCCGATGGGCACAAGCTGACGATTTCGATCAAAGGTCGATTCGATTTCGGGCGGCATCAGGAGTTTCGTGAGTCCTATGAACGGCTCAATCAGAAACCTGACTCCATCGTGGTGGATTTGAAAGAAGCCACTTATCTCGACAGTTCCGCCTTGGGCATGCTCCTGCTGTTGCGCGATCATGCCGGTGGCGATCAGTCGGATATCCGGGTCGTCAACAGCAGCAATGACGTCAAGAAAATCCTCGCGATCTCCAATTTCGACAAGCTGTTCGATATCAGTTGATCGCCATGCAATCGTCGTCGGAGTCGCTGACGGTCCTGATTGCCGAAGACAGTGCCGCTGATCGACTGCTGTTGTCGACCATTGTCCGCCGTCAGGGGCATCACGTGCTCACTGCGGCCGATGGCGCCGAAGCGGTCGAGGTCTATCTGGAACAGCGTCCGCACCTGGTGCTGATGGATGCGATGATGCCAGTGATGGACGGCTTCGAAGCTGCGCAGAAAATCAAGCAGTTGGCCGGGGACCAGTTGGTCCCGATCATTTTCCTCACCTCATTGACTGAGAGTGAAGCCCTGGCCCGTTGCCTGGAAGCGGGCGGCGACGATTTCCTGGCCAAACCCTACAACCAAGTGATCCTGGCGGCCAAGATCAAGGCCATGGACCGCTTGCGTCGATTGCAGGCCACGGTGGTGGAGCAGCGCGACCAGATCGCCCGGCACCACGACTACCTGCTCAACGAGCAGCGGGTCGCCAAGGCCGTATTCGACAAGATCGCCCACTCCGGCTGCCTGAGCGCGCCGAACATCCGGTACTTGCAATCGCCTTATGCCTTGTTCAATGGCGACCTGCTGCTGGCGGCGTTCAACCCGGCCGGCGACATGCACATCCTGCTGGGGGATTTCACCGGCCACGGTTTGCCGGCGGCGGTCGGTGCGATGCCGCTGGCGGAAGTGTTCTACGGAATGACAGCCAAGGGCTACGGCCTGGCGCAGATCCTGCGAGAAATGAATGCCAAGCTCAAACGCATCCTGCCCGTGGACATGTTCTGTTGCGCAACGTTGTTATGCCTGAGCTTCCAGCGTTGCACGGTGGAAGTCTGGAACGGCGGCATGCCCGATGGGTACCTGCATGACAGCCTCAGCGGCGTGCGCACGCCGTTGCCGGCGCGGCACCTGCCGTTGGGCGTGCTTACACCTCAATTATTCGATGACCGCACCGAAGTGCATCCGATGTCGTTGGGGGACCGGGTGTTCCTGTTGTCTGACGGCGTAATCGAGACCAGTGACCGCGACGACCAGCCATTTGGCGTGGAACGGTTGCAGCAGGTATTTTCAGCCAACCGTGAACCTGACCGTCTTTTTGAGGATATCCAGCAGGCCCTGCAGGATTTTCGCGGTGAGGCCCGTGACGATTTCAGCATGGTCGAGGTGCGACTGGTCGCACCGACGCAACTCAATCCGCCACCACCGGTCTATTCCGATAGTGGCCAGTCCAGCCCGCTGGATTGGTCGGTGAGCTTCGAGTTCCGGGCGCAGACGCTCAAGCGCTTCAATCCGATGCCCTACCTGCTGCAATTGCTGCTTGAGGTCCATGGGCTCAGGGCGCAGAGTGGCGCCCTTTACAGCGTCATGTCGGAGCTGTATTCCAATGCCCTGGATCATGGGGTGCTCGGGCTCGACTCGAGTCTCAAGCGTGACGCGGCGGGTTTCGCCCGCTACTACCGGGAGCGCAATACGCGCCTGGATGAACTGAGCGACGGTTACGTGCGGGTGCACTTGCATGTCTCGCCAGATGGCGAGGGTGGTCGCCTCGCCATAGAGGTCGAAGACAGTGGCGAGGGGTTTGATGTCACCAGGGTGCTGGCGCGGCCCGTGGACTGTGATCGGTTGTCGGGGCGCGGCGTGAGCCTGGTACGCCAGTTGAGCCAGCGGGCCAGTTGGTCAGACGATGGTCGTAGTGCGCGCGTGGAGTTTTTCTGGGAGGCTCCGGCATAATCGGGGCTACTCTTGATCAGGGAGCGAACAAGTGAACGAGATTCATCTGGACCGCGACGTGCTCAGCACGTTGAAAGAAGTCATGGAGGAGGGGTATCCGGAGTTGCTGGATACGTTTCTCAACGACTCCGAGGCTCGCCTGCGCGTGCTGCATGAGGCCCGGGACGCGGAAAAACTGAGCGCCACGGCCCACAGCTTCAAGGGTAGCAGCAGCAACATGGGCGCTATCCGCCTGGCCGAGCTGTGCGGCGAACTGGAACAGCGTGCCAAGCAGCCGTCATTGGGCGGTATCGAGAAGCTGGTCAACGAAATCGACAGCGAATTTGCTTATGTTCGCAAGCTTTGCAGGGAAGAGCGCGAGGGCTTTCACTGCTGAGATTTGACGGTCGGGCAGACGTTGGCCCGTGCCTTGCATTGCCTAGTCTCGACTGTACCTATGATTCCAGTGCAGCGGAGACCTTTTTATGCCCGTTACCCCTAATACACTGCTTCAGGCCTCTGTCCAGGCCAAGCCTAAGGCCGCCGTCAATTCACCGGCAGCGGCCCCGGATCTCGGGGATAGAGCCTCCAGCTTCGCTCAAGTCTTCGCCAAGCAGGCGCCGGCCAAAACGTCGGCAGCCCCTGAGCCAACGGTGAAAGCGGCGCGCGACAAGGCTGCCGACAACACCGTCAAAAAAGACACCGGCAACGAAACTCCTGCCGCCCCGGAGCCGACGGTTGCCGATAGCGGCAAACCCTTGCCCGCGGACAAACCGGCCAGCGCCGACGACCAGGCTGCCAGCGCCGACGATGCCGACTCGGCGCAAGCACCAGTAGCGGATGCTGCACCTGTCGATCCGAGCCTTGATCCAGGGCTGCTTCCAGACACGACGGTGCCGCTCGCGTCAGCCGCAGTGGAGCCTGCACCTGTGGTGGTTACGGCTGAGGCCCAGATGAGCACGGCAGTTGCAGCGCCGGTTGTCCCTCCGGCCACACCGCTCCCGGCTGCGGTCCCGGTGGACGATCCTGCCTTTGACCCTGAAGCCGACCCGCTCGACGCATTGCCCGCCTTGCGTTTGGCGATGGAGCAGGGTGGTCATGTTTCCGCCGCCAGCCAGGCCCAGCCCAAGAACGCTGCCCCGGCGTCGCTCGACGGTGAGCCGACTTCGGCGCAGACCTTTGCCGCCGGTATGGCAAGCATGCTTAGCGTGCAAGCCGATCAGAACAGTACCGAGTCCGGCAGCCAGGGCGGCGACAAGGCCTTTGGTGGCTTGATCAGCGAAGGCCTCAAGGACTTGGGCGGCGCTTCCAGTGACACGCGGGTGGACGATTTCGCCAACCGCTTGGCCGCCCTGACCCAAGCCGCAACGCCCAAAACCGCCAACGCGGTGCCGGTCAACCAGCCTATCGCGATGAATCAGAGCGGTTGGACCGAAGAAGTGGTCAACCGGGTGATGTACCTGTCCAGCGTCAATCTCAAGGCGGCCGACATCCAGTTGCAGCCTGCCGAACTCGGGCGCCTGGATATCCGGGTGAACATGGTTCCGGATCAGCAGACCCAGGTCACGTTCATGAGCGCCCACTCCGGCGTTCGCGAAGCCCTCGAAGGCCAGATGCATCGCCTGCGGGACAGTTTTGCCCAGCAGGGCATGGGGCAGGTCGACGTCAGCGTATCTGATCAATCCCGTGGTTCGCAGAACCAGGAGCAGCAGGCCCAACAGCAGGCCCGGGCCGGGCGTACGACATCCTCCGGTGGGTCGATGGATGCCGCGGATGAAGCTGTTCCGGCGAGCATCGCTGAAGTGGCCGCCAGCACGACCAGCGTCATTGGCACCAGCGCGGTCGACTTCTACGCCTGATCCAACGACGTTTTCCCCTGTGGGAGCGGGCTTGCTCGCGAAGGCGGTGTGTCAGTTAACAACTATGTCGACTGACACAACGCCTTCGCGAGCAAGCCCGCTCCCACACTGGTTTATGGGGGATTGGAGATCGCATCTGCCCGTCATCCTGAGTACCGACACTTCTGGCATAACACTTGCTCCAGCCTTGCCGTGCATCAGTGAAAACCCCGATTAGTGACGGATTATTGGCATGGCGAAGAGTGAAGCAGCAGCTGTAAAAGACCCTGCAACCAAAGGCAAACTCAAGCTGATCATCATGATCGTGGTGGGTTTGCTCCTGGCGGTCGGTGTGTCCGTGGGGGCGACCTGGTATTTCATGCACAGCGCCCAAAGCAAGCCGGCGGTGGTAGCCGACGCCGCGCCAGTGGGCAAGCAGCCGGCGATTTTCGAACCGATGGCGCCAGCCTTCGTGGCCAACTACACCCAGAACGGTCGTCAACGCTACATGCAGGTGAGCATTACCCTGCTGGGTCGCAACCAGGCTGACCTGGAGGCGCTGCGGGTGCATATGCCGCTGATCCGCAACAATCTGGTGATGCTGTTTTCCGGACAGAGTTTCGACACCCTGGCCACTCCGGTCGGCCAGGAAATGTTGCGTCAGAAAGCCACGGCCAGCGTGCAGGAAGTCGCTCAGAAAGAGCTTGGCAAAGTGGTGATCGAACAGTTGCTCTTCACTAACTTCGTATTGCAGTAGGAACACGACATGGCCGTGCAGGACCTGCTGTCCCAGGACGAAATCGATGCGCTGTTGCATGGTGTCGACGATGGCCTGGTGCAGACCGAAAACGCTGCTGAACCGGGCAGCGTCAAAAGCTACGACCTGACCAGCCAGGATCGCATCGTTCGCGGACGCATGCCGACCCTGGAAATGATCAACGAGCGTTTCGCCCGCTACACCCGTATCAGCATGTTCAACATGCTGCGCCGTTCGGCCGACGTGGCCGTCGGTGGCGTGCAGGTGATGAAGTTCGGTGAGTACGTGCACTCGCTGTACGTGCCCACCAGCCTCAACCTGGTGAAGATCAAGCCGTTGCGTGGCACCGCGTTGTTCATCCTTGACGCCAAATTGGTGTTCAAGCTGGTGGATAACTTCTTCGGTGGCGACGGTCGTCACGCCAAGATCGAAGGTCGTGAATTCACCCCGACCGAGCTGCGGGTCGTGCGGATGGTGCTGGAGCAGGCCTTCGTCGACTTGAAGGAGGCCTGGCAGGCGATCATGGAAGTGAACTTCGAGTACATCAACTCGGAAGTGAACCCGGCCATGGCCAACATCGTCGGCCCGAGCGAGGCCATTGTGGTCTCGACCTTCCACATCGAACTCGATGGCGGTGGCGGCGATCTGCACGTGACCATGCCGTACTCGATGATCGAGCCGGTGCGTGAAATGCTCGACGCCGGTTTCCAGTCGGACCTCGACGATCAGGACGAGCGCTGGATCAACGCTTTGCGCCAGGACGTGCTGGATGTCGACGTGCCGGTCGGCGCTACAGTCGCTCGGCGCCAACTGCGTCTGCGGGACATCCTGCACATGCAGCCGGGGGACATCATCCCCGTCGAGATGCCGGAAGAGATGATCATGCGCGCCAATGGCGTGCCGGCCTTCAAGGTCAAGATGGGCTCTCACAAAGGCAACCTGGCGTTGCAGGTGATCGAGCCGATCGAACGCCGCTGAGCGGTGTCGAATTTTTAAGTTTGCGTTTTTAACTGATTTTTTGCCCGCCGAGGACAAATGATGGCTGACGATATGAATACCCAGGATGACCAGGCGCTGGCCGATGAATGGGCTGCGGCCCTGGAAGAAACCGGCGATGCCGGGCAAGCAGACATCGATGCCTTGCTGGCGGCCGACACTGGCGCCCATGCGTCCAGCCGCTTGCAAATGGAAGAATTTGGCAGCGTGCCGAAGAGTCATGAGCCGGTGACGCTCGATGGCCCGAACCTGGATGTGATCCTCGATATCCCGGTGTCGATCTCCATGGAAGTGGGCAGCACCGACATCAACATCCGCAACCTGCTGCAGCTCAACCAGGGTTCGGTGATCGAGCTGGACCGCCTGGCCGGCGAGCCGCTCGACGTGCTGGTCAACGGCACCTTGATCGCCCATGGCGAAGTGGTGGTGGTCAACGAGAAGTTCGGCATTCGCCTGACGGACGTGATCAGCCCGAGCGAACGCATCAAGAAGCTGCGCTGAGTGAAAGGTTTCTTCGCTGCAGTCGCGATGCTGCCATTGAGCGTGCTGGCGGCCGAACCGGTTGCCACGGCCGCCGCTGCGCCGGCGGTGGGCAGTGGTGTCGCCGGGCAGTTGGCGCAACTGGTGCTCGGCTTGCTGCTGGTGCTGGGCTTGATCTTCTTTCTCGCCTGGCTGTTGCGGCGCGTGCAACAGGCGGGGCCGAGCGGCAAGGGGCAGGTCATCGACATCGTCGGTTCCCGCGCGCTCGGGCCGCGCGACCGGCTGGTGCTGGTGCAGGTCGGCAACGAGCAGATCCTGCTGGGCCTGAGCCCGGGCACCATCACCGCCTTGCACGTCCTCAAGGAGCCGGTGCAGGTACCCTCCACCGAACCGGCCAGCCCCGAATTTGCCCAGCGCCTCATGGAGCTGCTGGGGAAAGACCAGAAGGATAAAAAGTAATGCCGTTGCGCATTCTGTTGGCATTGGCCCTGATGCTGGCCGCACCGTTGGCGTTCGCCGCCGACCCGCTGTCGATCTCGGCGATCACCCTGGGGACTAATGCCGAAGGGGCCCAGGAGTACTCGGTCAGCCTGCAGATCCTGCTGATCATGACCGCGCTGAGTTTCATTCCGGCGTTCGTCATGCTGATGACCAGCTTTACCCGGATCATCATTGTCTTTTCGATCCTGCGCCAGGCCCTGGGCCTGCAACAGACCCCCTCGAACCAGATCCTCACCGGCATGGCGCTGTTCTTGACCATGTTCATCATGGCACCGGTGTTCGACCGGGTGAACCAGGATGCGCTGCAGCCCTACCTGGCGGAAAAACTCAGCGCCCAGGACGCCGTGGCCAAGGCCCAAGTGCCGATCAAGGACTTCATGCTGGCCCAGACTCGCAGCAGTGATCTGGAGCTGTTCATGCGCCTGTCCAAGCGCACCGATATCCCCAGTGCTGACCAGGCACCGCTGACCATCCTGGTGCCGGCGTTCGTGACGTCCGAGCTGAAAACCGCGTTCCAGATCGGCTTCATGATTTTCATTCCGTTCCTGATCATTGACCTGGTGGTCGCCAGCGTGTTGATGGCCATGGGCATGATGATGCTCTCGCCGCTGATCATTTCCCTGCCGTTCAAGATCATGCTGTTTGTGCTGGTGGATGGCTGGGCGCTGATCATCGGGACCCTGGCGGGCAGTTTCGGCGGTGTTTAGGCCTTTTGTGCGGGGAGGGCGATATGACGCCTGAAGTAGCGGTAGACCTGTTCCGTGAAGCGCTCTGGCTGACGACCATAATGGTTGCCATCCTGGTGATCCCCAGCCTGCTGGTGGGGTTGCTGGTGGCGATGTTCCAGGCCGCGACCCAGATCAACGAACAGACCTTGAGCTTCCTGCCGCGCCTGCTGGTGATGCTGGTGACGTTGATCGTCGCCGGCCCCTGGATGGTACAAACCTTCATGGAATACATCCTGCAGTTGTACGGCAGTATTCCGCAGTTGATCGGCTGACCTCATGTCGATGCTCGAGCTGACGGACACCCAGATCAGTTCCTGGGTGGCATCGTTCATCCTGCCGATGTTTCGCGTCGCCGCGGTGCTCATGAGCATGCCAGTGTTCGGTACGAGCCTGGTGCCGACCCGCGTGCGGCTGTATTTCGCCTTGGCCATCACGGTGGTCATTGCGCCTGGGTTGCCACCGATGCCGCCGGTCAATGCCTTGGATCTCAGCGGCCTGATGTTGATTGCCGAGCAGATCCTCATTGGTGCCTTGATGGGGTTTTCGCTGCAGCTGTTCTTCCAGGCTTTCGTGGTGGCCGGGCAAATCATCTCGATCCAGATGGGTATGGCCTTCGCGTCCATGATCGACCCTACCAACGGCGTCAACACAGCAGTGATCGGTCAGTTCCTGACGATGCTGGTGACTCTGTTGTTTCTCGCCATGAACGGGCATCTGGTGGTGTTCGAGGTCTTGACCGAGAGCTTTACCACCATGCCGGTGGGCAGTGCGTTGCTGGTCAATCATTTCTGGGACATCGCCGGCAAGCTCGGCTGGGTCCTGGGCGCGGCGATGGTGTTGGTATTGCCGGCGATCACCGCGTTGCTGGTGGTCAACATCGCGTTTGGCGTGATGACCCGGGCGGCGCCGCAATTGAATATTTTCTCCATTGGCTTCCCGCTGACCCTCGTGCTGGGCATGGTGATTTTCTGGGTCAGCCTGGGGGATATCCTCAACCAGTATCAGCCGCTGGCCACCCAGGCCTTGCAGCTTTTACGCGACATGGCACAGGCACGCTGAACCATGGCCGAGAGCGAGAGTGGTCAGGACAAGACAGAAGACCCCACGGAAAAGCGCCTGCGCGAGTCCCGGGAAAAGGGTGAGATTGCCCGATCCAAGGAGCTCAACACGCTGGCGGTGATGCTGGCCGGGGCGGGCGGGTTGCTGATCTATGGTGGCGGTTTGGCCCTGGACCTGCTGGATATCATGCGCCTGAACTTCTCCCTGCCTCGTGAGGTGCTGCTCAGTCCGGGCGCGATGGGTCAGTATTTGCTGCACTCAGGCAAAATCGCGATTCTGGCGGTACAGCCGGTGCTGATATTCCTCCTGCTGGCAGCCATCATTGGTCCTATTTCTTTGGGTGGCTGGTTGTTCGCCGGGAAGAGCCTGGCGCCGAAATTCAGCCGGATGAACCCGGCCAGCGGCCTCAAGCGGATGTTTTCCACAACAGCCTTGATGGAGCTGCTCAAGGCTCTTGGAAAATTCTTCCTGATTCTTTTCGTCGCGTTGACGGTTTTACAAGCCGACATCGACGACCTGCTGCGCATCGCTCACGAGCCGCTTGAACAGGCGATCATCCATAGTGTGCAGTTGGTGGGCTGGAGTACGTTGTGGATGGCCTGCGGCCTGATCCTGATCGCTGCCATCGATGTGCCGATCCAGCTCTATCAGAGCAAGCAGAAGTTGATGATGACCAAGCAGGAAATACGCGACGAGCACAAGGACCAGGAGGGCAAGCCGGAGGTCAAGCAGCGGATCCGTCAGTTGCAGCGCGAGGTCTCCCAGCGGCGGATGATGGCGGCGATCCCCGACGCCGATGTGGTCATCACCAACCCGACTCACTACGCCGTAGCCCTCAAGTACGACCCCGAAAAAGGCAACGCTCCGGTGTTGCTGGCCAAGGGCAGTGACTTCCTGGCGCTCAAGATCCGTGAGATCGCCGTGGCCAATGAGGTGATGCTGCTCGAATCCCCGGCGCTGGCGCGGTCGATTTACTACTCCACCGAACTCGACCAGGAAATCCCTGGCGGCCTGTACCTGGCCGTGGCCCAGGTGCTGGCCTACGTCTACCAGATCCGCCAGCACCGCGCCGGCAAGGGCAAGCGCCCCGAACCGCTAAAAGACCTGCCGATCCCGCCGGATTTGCGCCGCGATTCCTGAGCCGAGTTGACCACAATCTTCTGTGGGAGCGGGCTTGCTCGCGAATGCGTCAGGTCAGTCGGCTGCGATGTTGGATGATCCACCGCATTCGCGAGCAAGCCCGCTCCCACAGGTTCGGTGTCTTGACTGACATTCAAAGTAATTTCGCAAGGTCAGCGTCAACCAAACAATGTGGTAGAGACCACACAGGGAGAAAACATGGCTGTTGATATTTTCATCAAGATTGGCGACATCAAGGGCGAGTCCATGGACAAGGCCCACAAGGACGAGATCGATGTCCTGAACTGGAGCTGGGGCATGTCCCAGTCCGGCAACATGCACGTGGGCAGCGGCGGTGGTGCGGGCAAGGTCAACGTCCAGGACCTGTCCCTGACCAAGTACGTCGACAAGGCGTCGCCGAACCTGATGATGCACTGCGCCAGCGGCAAGCACATCGACAAGGTCAAGCTGACCGTGCGCAAGGCCGGCGGTGAAAGCCAGGTCGAGTACATGATCATCAACCTGGAAGAAGTGCTGGTTACGTCCCTGAGCACCGGCGGCTCGGGCGGCGATGATCGCCTGACCGAAAACGTCACCCTGAACTTCGCCAAGGTGCTGGTGGACTACCAGCCACAGAAAGCCGACGGCACCAAGGAAGGCGGTCCGGTCAAGTTCGGCTGGAACATCCGTCAGAACATCAAGGTGTAATCGAACACGCCCCCGGTGCCACGCGCCGGGGGTGTTTGGTGCTTGCTCGCAACCAATCCTTTCCCTTCCGGTGTCTGAGCCATGGCCAAGCCTTCGTTTATCAATTTGTGGAAAGCCTATTCCGATTTGCTGGTGACCTATCCCGACGCGAAACCTTGCGACGGTCATTGGGCAAACCAATGCGCGATTCGCATGAGCATCACGCTCAATACCGAGCTGACCGTCAAAGTCAACAAGTCCACCTACACCGAACCCAAGTGCGCCCATGGGCATGCACGAGGGGCCGAGTCATTGGCAAATTGGCTGTGGAAACATCATCTGGGTCGCCCGTTGATCCTCGGTGGAACTGCCGCGGACCGACGCAAGCTGCAAGACAAGACTGGCCTGATTTTTTTCAAGGATTGTTTCCAGCAAGTGGGAGAGGCCTCGGAAGGTCGCACCGGCGATCATATCGACCTCTGGAACCGTGGCCTAACCCTCGGGTATGACGATCCGGGCTATCGATCCCGAGCGATCTGGTTCTGGGAACTCGTATGATCAAGACTCACTGCGCGATATGGGTAGGCTGCCTGTTGACCAGCCTGACCGCCTGTGCCCAACAGCAATCCCCGTCGACAACGGCCTCCGTAGCGGTGGAACAGGTCGTCTCGATGGGCGGGCAAACGTTGAGGCTGGAAAACGACCAGGCGCGCTGCGTGTTGCGCAAGCCCGACCAGACCCTGATGCCACTCGACTTGGCTTGGCCCTGCCAGTTCACGGTCGATCGACAAGGCAAACCCCACGTCGAGACCTTCGGTAGGGTGCCTATTGTCATCGTTGTCCACGTATCTGCTGGCCCCCATAACAATCAGGAATGTCGCTCCGAGTACCGCGCCGTGCGCCAGATCAATGGGCAGCTCGAACCCTCGGTTATCGCGCGCAACGCCAGTTGCATGCGCGGCACAGGTGACCAGAAGAATTACACAGGCCTTTTCACGTGGTAACCGAAATCGCCACCCGTGATCGCCTCCAACCCTCCCTATTGGACCGGTTGACCGACGACGATCCGACCAACCCGAAGGAAAGCGCCGACAAGCGCGTGCTCTCCTTGACCCAATTAAAAGCCTCGGTGCTGCGTGACCTGGCGTGGCTGCTCAACACCACGTCATTGCTCAGCGCCGATGCCACGCTGCATACCCCGGCAGGCACGTCGGTGGTGAATTTCGGCCTGCCGGCACTGGCCGGCAACAGCGCGTCGAACGTCGATGTCTCGGCCCTGGAAACCTTGATCCACCAGGCCATTGCCACCTTCGAACCGCGGATCCTGCGGCACAGCTTGCGAGTGCGGGCCCGGGCGACGGCCGAGATGAACCACAACGCGCTGAGCTTCGAGATCGAAGGCGATCTCTGGGCCCAGCCAGTGCCGCTGCGCCTGATGCTGCAAACCGACCTGGACCTGGAAACCGGTCATGTGCGCGTGGTCAACGCCGACCAGCGGAGACGCTCATGAACCCCCGCCTGCTGGAGCTGTACAACCAAGAACTGCACCACGTGCGCGAAAGCGCCGCGGAGTTCGCCAAGGAATACCCGAAGATCGCCAGTCGGCTGACGTTGTCCGGCATGGACTGCGCCGACCCGTATGTCGAGCGCCTGCTGGAGGGCTTCGCCTACCTGACGGCGCGGGTGCAGCTCAAGCTCGACGCCGAGTACCCGACCTTCACCCACAACCTGCTGGAAATCGCCTACCCGCATTACCTGGCGCCAACGCCGTCGATGACCGTGGTGCAATTGCAGGCCGACCCGGACGAAGGCTCGCTGAGCAGCGGTTTCCCGCTGCCGCGCGATACCGTCCTGCGTGCCGCCCTGGGGCGTGAAACCCAGACCTGCTGCGAGTACCGCACCGCCCACGCGGTGACGTTGTGGCCGTTGCAGGTCAGCCAGGCCGAGTACTTCGGCAACCCGTCCGCCGTGCTCGGGCGTCTGGCCGCCAGCGAACCGAAAGCCAAGGCCGGCCTGCGCCTGACCCTGCGCACCGGCGCCGAACTGCCGTTCAACAGCCTGGCCCTGGACAACCTGCCGCTGTACTTGAGCGGTGCCGACGAACAGCCCTTCCGTCTCTACGAACAACTGCTGAGCAACGCCTGCGCGGTGTTCGCCCGCAAGCCCGGCGGCGACTGGGTGGAGCGGCTGCCACAGGATGCGTTGCGCTCGCGCGGCTTCGACGATGCCGACGCCGCGCTGCCGGTGGTGCCGCGAGCCTTCCAGGGCTATCGCCTGTTGCAGGAATACTTCGCCCTGCCCCACCGTTTCCTGTTCGTCGACTTCACCCAGCTTAGCCGCGCGGTCAAGCGTTGCGACGGCCAGGAACTGGAGCTGATCGTGCTGTTCGACCGTCACGATCCGAGCCTGGAAGGCAGCGTCGGCGCTTCGCAGTTCCTGCCGTTCTGCACCCCGGCCATCAACCTGTTCCCCAAGCGCCTGGATCGCATTCACTTGTCGGATCGGGTCAACGAACACCACGTGATCGCCGACCGTACCCGGCCGATGGATTTCGAAGTGCATTCGCTGAACGGCCTCACCGGCCACGGCACCGGGCCGGAGCAGCCGTTCCTGCCGTTCTACGCGGTGCGCGATCCGTCTCGCTACGGCCGCGACCAGGCCTACTACACGGTACGGCGCGAACCGCGCGTGCTGTCCAGCGACCAGCGGCGCAACGGCCCGCGCTCGACCTACATCGGCAGCGAAACCTTCGTCAGCCTGGTGGACAGCCAGCAAGCACCGTACCGTCACGACCTGCGCCAACTCGGTGTGACTGCGCTGTGCACCAACCGCGACCTGCCGCTGTTCATGAGCGTGGGCAACGGCAAGACCGACTTCACCCTCGCCGACAGTGCGCCGGTGGGCGCGGTGCGCTGCGTGGCAGGTCCGAGTCGCCCACGGGCCAGCCATGCCCACGACGCCAAGGCCTGGCGACTGATCAGCCAGTTGTCGCTGAACTACTTGTCGTTGAGCGAACAAGGCCAAGGCGCGGCCGCCCTGCGTGAACTGCTGCGCCTGTACGGCGACAGCAACGACGCGGCGCTGCAATTGCAGATCGAAGGCCTGCGCGAAGTCAGCAGCAAAGCCTGCACCCGGCGCTTGCCGATGCCCGGCCCGATCGTATTTGGTCGAGGCCTGGAAATCACCCTGGAATTCGATGAAAACGCGTTTCGCGGCACCGGGGTGTTCCTGCTCGGCGCGGTGTTCGAACGCTTCCTGGCACGCTACGTGTCGATCAACAGTTTTACCGAGACGGTGATCCGTACCACCGAACGCGGCGAGATCATGCGATGGAAAGCCAAGCCCGGACGTCGTCCGACCCTGTGAGTACCCTGGAGGCGATGCACCAGGAACCCTGGGAATACGATTTCTTCCAGGCGTTGCGGCGTATCGAGTGCGAATCCCCCGAGCTGCCGCGCCTGGGCCATTCCCTGCGCCTGGCCGACGACCCGCTGCGCCTCGGGCAACGGGCCGACTGCACCTTCGCCCCGGCCACCCTCGCCTCGGTGCAACCGGGCAGCGACGGTGCGCCGGCACGCCTGGAGCAATTTTTCTTCGGCCTCGGCGGCCCCAACGGCCCGATGCCGCTGCACATCACCGAATACGTGCGCGAACGCCAGCGCAA
This sequence comes from Pseudomonas sp. CFII68, assembly GCF_000416195.1. Taxonomy (NCBI): domain Bacteria; kingdom Pseudomonadati; phylum Pseudomonadota; class Gammaproteobacteria; order Pseudomonadales; family Pseudomonadaceae; genus Pseudomonas; species Pseudomonas sp. CFII68. The sequence continues at coordinate 51,126 of NZ_ATLN01000117.1, read as the reverse complement.
CAACGCCGACAGCACCAGCAAGCGCTTCCTCGATGTGTTTCACCATCGCCTGCTCAGCCTGTTTTATCGGGCCTGGGCCGAAGCGCGGCCGACGGTCAGCCACGACCGCCCGGACGATGACTATTGGTCGGCGCGCCTGGCGGCACTCAGCGGTCGGGGCATGCCGAGCCTGCTCAACCAGGGGCTGATCCCCGACACGGCGAAGCTGCACTACAGCGGCCACCTGGCGGCGCAAACCCGCTACCCGGACGGTTTGAAGGCGATTCTCGGCGAGTACTTCGGCCTGCCGGTGGAGATCGAAGAATACGTCGGCCAATGGCTGGAATTGCCCGAACGCAGCCGAATCGGTGTCAACGCCCAACTGGGCGTGGACTTCTGCCTGGGCCGCTTCGTGTGGGATCGCCAGCACAAATTCCGCATTCGCCTGGGGCCACTCAAGCTCGTTGACTACATGGGCATGCTGCCCGGCAGCCAACCGTTCAACGAGCTGGTGGCCTGGGTCGCCGAATACCTGGGCCATGAACTGGACTGGGACCTGAACCTGGTCCTGGAACAGCCCGAAGTCCCGGCACTGCAACTCAATGGGCGTTTCCGCCTGGGTTTCAACACCTGGCTGGGCCGCCCCGAAACAGATGCCAACGATTTAATACTGGCCCGGCATTACGCCGAACAGGCCAACACCTCACAGACCTCAAGGAGCCATGAGCATGGGTGAAATCAGTCGCGCCGCGTTGTTCGGCAAACTCAACAGCGTGGCCTACAAAGCCATCGAAGCCGCCACCGTGTTCTGCAAGTTGCGCGGTAACCCTTATGTGGAACTGGCCCACTGGTTTCACCAGTTGCTGCAACTGCAGGACTCGGACCTGCACCGCATCATCCGCCAGTTCAACATCGAGCCGGCACGCCTGGCCCGTGACCTGACCGAAGCCCTGGACCGCCTGCCACGGGGTTCGACGTCCATCACCGACCTGTCGTCCCACGTCGAAGAAGCCGTGGAACGCGGCTGGGTCTACGGCAGCCTGATGTTCGGCGAAAGCCAGGTGCGCACCGGTTACCTGGTGCTGGGCATCCTCAAGACGCCGAGCCTGCGCCACGCGCTGCTGGGCCTGTCGTCGGAGTTCGACAAGGTCAAGGTCGAAGCCCTGAGCGAGCGCTTTGACGAATACGTCGGCGACTCGCCGGAAAACGCCCTGACCGCCAGCGACGGCTTCAATGCCGGCGCGGTGCCGGGCGAAGCCAGCGGCGCCATGGCCCCAGCCGCCATGGGCAAGCAGGAAGCCCTCAAGCGCTTTACCGTCGACCTCACCGAGCAGGCCCGCAGCGGCAAGCTCGACCCGATCGTCGGCCGTGACGAAGAGATCCGCCAACTGGTGGACATCCTCATGCGCCGCCGGCAGAACAACCCGATCCTTACCGGTGAAGCCGGCGTGGGCAAGACCGCCGTGGTCGAAGGCTTTGCCCTGCGCATCGTCGCCGGCGACGTACCACCGGCCCTCAAGGACGTGGAACTGCGCAGCCTCGACGTGGGCCTGTTGCAGGCCGGCGCGAGCATGAAAGGTGAATTCGAACAGCGCCTGCGCCAGGTCATCGAAGACGTCCAGGCCTCGCCCAAGCCGATCATCCTGTTCATCGACGAAGCCCACACCCTGGTGGGTGCCGGTGGCGCCGCCGGCACGGGCGACGCGGCCAACCTGCTCAAACCGGCACTGGCCCGTGGCACCTTGCGCACCGTGGCCGCCACGACTTGGGCCGAGTACAAGAAGCACATCGAAAAAGACCCGGCCCTGACCCGCCGTTTCCAAGTGGTGCAAGTGGCCGAGCCGTCGGAAGACAAGGCCTTGCTGATGATGCGCGGCGTGGCCTCGACCATGGAAAAACACCACCAGGTGCAGATCCTCGACGAAGCCCTGGAAGCCTCGGTCAAGCTGTCCCACCGCTACATTCCCGCACGCCAGCTGCCGGACAAATCCGTGAGCCTGCTGGACACCGCTTGCGCCCGCGTCGCCATCAGCCTGCACGCCGTACCGGCCGAAGTGGACGACAGCCGTCGGCGCATCGAAGCGCTGGAAACCGAGCTGCAAATCATCGCCCGTGAACACGCGATTGGCGTGGTCATCGGCACTCGCCAGACCCACAGCGAAAGCCTGCTGAGCGCCGAGCGTGAACGCCTGGCCGAGCTGGAAGGCCGCTGGGCCGAAGAGAAAACCCTGGTGGACGAACTGCTCGCCACCCGTGCCACCTTGCGCGAACGCGTTGGCGTGGTGGACAGCGAAGACAACAGCGAAGCTTCTGACAACGAAAGCCACCAACTGCGCGAGAAACTGGTGGACCTGCAACAGCGCCTGACCGCCCTGCAAGGCGAAACCCCGCTGATCCTGCCGACCGTGGATTACCAGGCCGTGGCCTCGGTGGTCGCCGACTGGACCGGTATCCCGGTGGGCCGCATGGCCCGCAACGAACTGGAAACCGTGCTCAACCTCGACCAGCACCTGAAGAAACGCATCATCGGCCAGGACCATGCCCTGCAGATGATCGCCAAGCGCATCCAGACCTCCCGCGCCGGCCTCGACAACCCGAGCAAGCCGATTGGTGTGTTCATGCTTGCCGGCACTTCCGGCGTGGGCAAGACCGAAACCGCCCTGGCCCTGGCCGAAGCCATGTACGGCGGCGAGCAGAACGTCATCACCATCAACATGAGCGAGTTCCAGGAAGCCCACACCGTGTCGACCCTCAAGGGCGCGCCACCGGGCTACATCGGTTATGGCGAAGGCGGCGTGCTGACCGAAGCCGTGCGGCGCAAACCGTACAGCGTGGTGTTGCTGGATGAGGTCGAGAAGGCGCACCCGGACGTGCATGAAATCTTCTTCCAGGTGTTCGACAAAGGCGTGATGGAAGACGGCGAAGGCCGGGTGATCGACTTCAAGAACACCTTGATCCTGCTGACCACCAACGCCGGCACCGAGTTGATTGCCCAGGTCTGCAAAGACCCGCAGAACGTGCCCGAGCCGGAAGAAATCGCCAAGGCCCTGCGCCAGCCGCTGCTGGAGATTTTCCCGCCGGCCTTGCTGGGTCGCCTGGTGACGATCCCGTACTACCCGCTCAGCGACGAGATGCTCAAGGCCATCACCCGCCTGCAACTCAACCGCATCAAGAAGCGCGTGGAGAGCACCCACAAAGTGGCCTTCGACTACGACGACGCGGTGATCGATTTGATCGTTTCGCGTTGCACCGAAACTGAAAGCGGCGGGCGCATGATCGACACCATCCTGACCAACAGCCTGCTGCCGGACATGAGCCGCGAGTTCCTGACCCGCATGCTCGAAGGCAAGGCTTTGGCCGGGGTGCGGATCAGCGCCGTGGACAACGAATTGCAGTACGATTTCAGCGACGCGGCCTGACTGTTAGGAACACCTCTATCCCCTGTGGGAGCGGGCTTGCTCGCGAATGCAATCTGTCAGCGACATTGATGTTGGCTGACACACCGCTTTCGCGAGCAAGCCCGCTCCCACATTGGGGGATTGCGCTCCTTTAGCTATTCAACCTGCACGAGACACTCGATGTTATTCAACCAAGCCACCCGCCTGGCCAAGATCACCAGTCCCCTCGGACCTGAGGTGCTGTTGCTCAAGGACATGGGCGGCGGTGAAGAATTGGGGCGGCTGTTCAACTACGAGCTGCAGCTGCACTCGCTGGACAACGCCATCGACCTCAACAAGCTGCTCGGCAAGCCCATGTGCGTGAGCCTGCAGCTCGATGGCGGTGGTGAGCGCTATTTCCATGGCATCGTCGCCCGTTGCAGCCAGAACGTCGACCAGGGCCAGTTCGCCAGCTACCAGGCCACCTTGCGTCCATGGTTGTGGCTGTTGACCCGCACCTCCGATTGCCGGATTTTCCAGAACCTCACCATCCCGCAGATCATCAAGCAGGTGTTCCGCGACCTGGGCTTTTCCGATTTCGAAGACGCCCTGAGCCGGCCTTATCGCGAGTGGGAATACTGCGTGCAGTACCGCGAGACCAGCTTCGATTTCGTCAGCCGCTTGATGGAACAGGAAGGGATCTACTACTTCTTCCGCCATGAGCAGGGCCGCCATGTGCTGGTGCTGGCCGATGCCTATGGCGCCCACACCCAAGCGCCCGGCTACGGCTCGGTGCCGTACTACCCCAAAAATGAGCAGCAGCGCGAGCGCGATCATATTCATGATTGGCACTTGGCCCAGGAAGTCCAGCCCGGCTCCCTGGAACTCAACGACTACGATTTCCAGCGCCCGAGTGCGCACATTGATGTGCGTGCGGCCATGCCGCGTCCGCATACCGCTGGCGACTATCCGCTGTACGACTACCCCGGCACTTATGTGCAAAGCGCCGACGGCGAACACTACGCCCGCACCCGCATCGAAGCCTTGCAAACCCTGCATGAACAGGTCGAGCTGGCGGGCAACGCCCGGGGCCTGGGGTCGGGGCATCTGTTCAGCCTCACCGGCTTCAGCCGCCAGGACCAGAACCGCGAATACCTGATCGTCGGCGCCCGCTACTACATTTCCCAGGAAAGCGGCGAAACCGGCGGCGGCGCGCCTTCGGCGCAGTTCGAAAGCAGCCTCACCTGCCTCGACGCCCAGAAAAGTTATCGCCCGCTGGCGACTACCCACCGCCCCATCGTCAAAGGCCCGCAAACCGCGTTGGTGGTCGGCCCCAAGGGTGAGGAAATCTGGACCGATCAATTCGGCCGGGTGAAGGTGCATTTCTACTGGGACCGTCACGACCAATCCAACGAAAACAGCTCGTGCTGGATTCGGGTGTCGCAGGCTTGGGCCGGCAAGAATTGGGGCTCGGTGCAGATCCCGCGCATCGGCCAGGAAGTCATCGTCAGCTTCCTTGAAGGCGACCCGGACCGGCCGATCGTCACCGGTCGCGTGTACAACGCCGAACAAACCGTGCCTTATGCGTTGCCCGCCAATGCCACTCAGAGCGGCACCAAAAGCCGTTCGAGCAAGGGCGGCACGCCAGCGAATTTCAACGAAATCCGCATGGAAGACAAGAAAGGCGCCGAACAGCTGTACATCCACGCCGAGCGCAACCAGGACATCGTGGTCGAGGTGGACGAGAGCCATTCGGTGGGCCACGACCGCAACAAAAGCATCGGCCACAACGAAACCGCACGGATTGGCCAAGACCGACTGCGGGCGGTGCAGCGCAACGATGCCCTGGTCGTCGGCGGCACCAAGAGCGACAGCGTCGCGACCCAGTACCTCATGGAGGCGGGGTCGCAGATTCGACTGGTGTGCGGCAAAAGCGTGCTGGAGTTCAATGCCAGTGGCGAGATCAACATCTCGGGCACCGCGTTCAACATCTACGCCAGTGGCAATGGCAACATCGACACCGGCGGCCGTCTGGACCTCAACTCCGGCGGCGCCAGCGAAGTGGATGCCAAAGGCAAGGGCATCAAGGGTGTGATTGATGCGGCGGTAAAAGCGTTGTTCCCGACAAAGGCCAAACGCTGAGGTTCATGGCAGAACGCTGTTCACTCAAGAAAGCAGATGAACCCGTGGCGAGGGAGCTTGCTCCCGCTTGACCGGGCTGGCGCTCCAGTGCGAAGCGCTCACAAAAGGAGCTGCTGCGCAGCCCAGCGGGAGCAAGCTCCCTCGCCACGGGGTCTATCTACAGCCTCAAAGTGAGCAGCATTACAGCCTCAGCAGCCCTTTCGACGATCAGATGGCCGTGCCGCGATTCGTTCCCGGCGGGACAATCAACAACTCGTCCAGCTCGCGCTTTCTGCAACGCGCCACAAACGGCAGCGCGGCATCCGGGTCACGCCTGAACAGCTCAAAGGTTGCACGGTCGATTGCATAGTATTCCTCGTAATCGACCATGCCGTTGCTGACCGGTATGCAGACGTAGAATCGACCCGAGTCCAGTTCGGTCCCCACACAGAACCTATGTTCGCGGTGGACCAAGGCATCTTGAAATTTCACTCGTTCGTAAGCCGATATTGACCAGGCTGCGTCCACGCGACTCGCAAGTACTTGCCGCTCAGCAGTTGCTCGTCACGAAGATATTCGAACACTTCGCAGGGGCACCATTCCTTGCCCGCCGAAAAGGCCACGCCCAATGAACGGAGCTCATCGAATACCTTAGCCTTCTGCTTGTTATCCGCGACCTGAAAAACGTAGACATCTTTCTCTGCCGCATTCGAAAACCCGATAGCGCGCAGGGAAAAATCCAGCGCGCTATCCATGATTCGAACACCAATCGAGTCACCGTCGGCTCTTTCCACGTAGGCCTTCAACACACCATCAATCACTCAGAGATTGGCCGGCACAAAGTCAGGGCCGCCCAGCTTATCCCGGACAACCAGGGCGGTGCGCATCAGCGGCCCCCACAGACCGTTCTGGCTGTTCCAAGTACCGCCCGCCCACCGCGTGTCCTGGACGAGCTCCGCCTTGTTGAGCTCAAGCTGGCGCTGGAGGGCCAGCGCCACAGCCCCCATATCAACCTCGAACAGGTCGGCATAGAGCCCCTCGGGTTGTGCCTGCTTTTTGCTCAGGCAAAACCGGTAGTACCAGACCCACACCGCGGCGACATAAATCGCCCGATTACGATCAGGATAAGTCGCGAGAATCTTGAGCAAAGCCGCCACGAAGCGCCCAGGAAACTGGGGGTCGCGGGTCTGTTGCCAGTAACGCAGCACCAGCAAATCGAAAGCCGCGACGATGTTCTGCGGCTCTTCGTTATCGTTCTGGGCTTCCTGGAAATAGAACGGCTCGCCGACAAGGAATTTATCCAGCTCATCATTGGCCAGGGCCAACAGCAATACGTTATCTAAGGTGGCACTCATTGGATTCTCACTACATCCGGGTTCGCGAGCAGGAAATTGATGTCGTTATTGTGTGGGATGGCCACCTTATCCAATACCGCTTCACGCATACCGCCGGGATGGGTCAGGCCGCCAGGGCGCCATAACGGGTTCGCTCCGCGCTCGTTACCGGAGGGCATGACAACCTTGGGATTTTCCAGGTTCATCATGTAAATCTCCTTGCCGGTGAAGCTGCCCGGTTCATAACCCAAAGCGGTCTCCAGAATGGAAAGATCACCGGTTTTCTTAAACTCGGCGACCACACCGTGCAGGTCTGACTTGGCCATGACGTACTTAGTGTCGCTAAAGGTTCCATACATGGGGTTGGCAATGTCATCGGGGGTAAACAGAAACGCACCGCCCTCATCCTGAAAGACTTTGAGGTGCTTGTCGATATAGGAGGCCTCAAGGTAATCGGCAGGATTGGGCCGGCTTAACTTGGGTATCGCAGCGATATCCTCTGACGTGTAGCCCGGTTTGAAGCTCACCGAGCGCGGTTTGGGCGCCGTACCGATTTTTGCCATTTTCGGGCCCAGGCCCAAAAGCGCCATTCCCGCGACGCCCTGCAGCAGGTCCCGGTAACCCGGCCCCAAGCGATCCCCCAAATCCCCCAGCAACGCCATGCCAGCCATCATCGTGCCGCCGATCACCACAAAACCGACCAGAGCGGCAACGCCAGCCATGGCCGCGAGAATCGCCGCGCCCCCCATGGCCAATAATCCTAATGCTTCCAACCCGGTGTGCATCCAGCCTTCGATGTCCAAGACAAACGCCACCGACACCGTCGGCCCACCGATGAACGTATTCGGGCTACCGCTCTTGATGTGCGCACCGCAAACCATTTTGCTGTGCAAGCGCGCCGCCGGTTTGCCGTTGATGAAGACCGTGGCGCTGCCTTCGGCGATCAGCACCGGGAAGGGCCAGATCGGGTGGTTCATCGGCAACCCGGTGCAGGAATATGACGTGTCTTCGCCCGCCCGCATGGCATTGCGGTCGTTGATGTAGACGTTGAAGCTGCCCATTATCAACGCCCCCGTGGTGGGCTCGGGCAGGTTGAAAATGGTGGAGAGGCCCTTGACGATCTGGAACATCGACAAGCCGCCAGCCGCAATCGAGCCGGCCATGATCGCCAGGGCCACGCCACCCGTGGCGACAGTCGCGGCAACGACCGCGGCGCCGATCAAGGCACCGGCCACGGCGCCGGCGACCATCGCGGCCAACCCGAACCCGTGGGCTATTTCGTCACCCAGACGTGCTGCTGCCTGTGCATCCATTGCGCGCATCTACCTTACTGATTCGTATGACTGCTCAGTGGGACGTGTCGATGCTCAGACAATCGGCGGCTGTGGCTGGAACGAATGCATCGCCAGCTTCCAGGCCGGCTCGTGATAGGTGAAATCATTCGGTGTCGTGGTCAAGGTGGTGATCAGCACCGAGGGCTTACGCTCGATGAACACCTGGCGCAGCATCAGGTCGCGCCCCTCGCGTTGCCAGGTGTAATCCAGCAACGTGGTGGTGTGCCCCTGCAGCACCGTGTCCCAGCGCTGCACCAGCTTGAAGCCCGGCAGTTGCTGCTCCGCGCTTTTGAGTTGGCGGTCCACGTACTCGGCAAAAGGAGCGTCGCCCTGGCTGGCATCGCGGCTGATGACGAAACTGGCTTCTTTAGCAGGACCGACTGCCGGCAGCTTGAAAATATTGATGCTCTGGTCCTGCCAGGTATCGGGGATTTCGAGATCGGCTTCTTGAATGCGGTAAGAGGTCACAGTAATCGCTTTCCATGGACGTGAGGTGACGCGCGAAGGAGCAGATATTCAAGTAATGCCTGGTAACAATCAAGAACCGGGTTCCTCTGCCTCACGTAAGGCACTACATTATGCGATCAGCGTCACTACTCTAGCTATCAAGCGCCCCGTAGGAGCTGCCGAAGGCTGCGATCTTTTGATCTTTCGCTTTAGACTCAAGGGTCTGGGCAAAGATCGCAGCCTCGCGTTGCTCGACAGCTCCTACAGGAATGCAAGGCATCAACAAGGGATAATTGATGTTATTCAACCAAGCCTCACGCCTGGCCAAGGTCACCAGCCCCCTGGGACCTGAGGTGCTGTTGCTCAAAGACATGGGCGGTGGCGAAGAGCTGGGGCGGCTGTTCAACTACGAGTTGCAGTTGCACTCGCTGGACAATGCCATCGACCTCAACAAGCTGCTCGGCAAGCCCATGTGCGTGAGCCTGCAGCTCGATGGCGGTGGTGAGCGCTATTTCCATGGCATCGTCGCCCGTTGCAGCCAGAACGTCGACCAGGGCCAGTTCGCCAGTTATCAGGCCACGCTTCGGCCGTGGTTGTGGCTACTGACCCGCACCTCCGATTGCCGGATTTTCCAGAACCTCACTATTCCGCAGATCATCAAGCAGGTGTTCCGCGACCTGGGCTTTTCCGATTTCGAAGATGCCTTGAGCCGCCCCTATCGCGAGTGGGAATACTGCGTGCAGTATCGCGAGACCAGTTTCGACTTTGTCAGCCGCCTGATGGAGCAGGAAGGGATCTACTACTTCTTCCGCCATGAGCAGGGTCGGCATGTGTTGGTGCTGGCCGACGCCTATGGCGCGCATACCACGGCCCCCGGCTACGGTTCGGTGCCGTACTACCCGAAGAATGAGCAGCAGCGCGAGCGCGACCACATCCACGACTGGCACCTGGCCCAAGAAGTCCAGCCCGGTTCGCTGGAACTCAACGACTACGATTTCCAGCGCCCCAGCGCGCGCATCGACGTGCGCTCGGCCATGCCACGCCCACACACCGCCGGCGACTATCCGCTGTACGACTACCCCGGCACTTACGTGCAGAGCCAGGACGGCGAACACTACGCCCGCACCCGCATCGAAGCCTTGCAGAGCCTGCATGAACAGGTGGAATTGGCGGGTAACGCCCGGGGCCTGGGCTCGGGGCATCTGTTCAGCCTCACCGGCTTCAGCCGCCAGGACCAGAACCGCGAATACCTGATCGTCGGCGCTCGCTACTACCTCTCCCAGGAGAGCGGCGAAACCGGTGGTGGCGCGCCGACCGCGCAGTTCGAAAGCAGCCTGACCTGCATCGACGCCCAGCAGAGTTATCGTCCGCTGGCGACTACCCACCGCCCCATCGTCAAAGGCCCGCAAACCGCGTTGGTGGTCGGCCCCAAAGGTGAGGAAATCTGGACCGACCAATTCGGCCGGGTGAAGGTGCACTTCTACTGGGACCGTCACGACCAATCCAACGAAAACAGCTCGTGCTGGATTCGTGTGTCGCAATCCTGGGCCGGGAAAAACTGGGGCTCGATGCAGATCCCGCGCATCGGTCAGGAAGTGATCGTCAGTTTCCTTGAAGGGGATCCCGACAGGCCGATCATCACCGGTCGCGTGTACAACGCCGAACAGACCGTGCCCTACGACCTGCCCGATAACGCGACCCAGAGCGGCATGAAAAGCCGTTCGAGCAAGGGCGGCACGCCGGCGAACTTCAACGAAATCCGCATGGAAGACAAGAAAGGCGCCGAGCAGCTGTACATCCATGCCGAGCGCAACCAGGACATCGTGGTCGAGGTAGATGAAAGCCACTCGGTGGGCCATGACCGCAACAAGAGCATCGGCCACAACGAGACGGTGACCATCGGCAACAACCGCCTGCGCATCGTCAAGCAGGAAGACATCCTCTCGGTGGGCCAGCGCAAGACCGACAGCATCAGCCAGAGCTACGTCATCGAAGTGGGCGAGAACCTGCGCCTGGTGTGTGGTGAAAGCATCCTGGAGCTCAACGCCAGCGGCCAGATCAACCTGACCGGCGTGCAGATCAGCTTCTACGCCAGCGGCGATGCCGAGTTCAACACCGGCGGCGTGCTGCACCTGAACAACGGTGGCGGCCCCGGTGCCACGCCGGACGGCCAGGGCGTCAAGGGCAGCATCGACGCCAACATCAGCGCCGCGTTCCCCAAGGGCTAACTTCGAGATTTATGCGCCATGACTTACCGCCTCAATGAGTTCCAGCTCCAGCTGCCGCCCAGCGAATTGCTGGACGCGACAATCAACATCCTCAAGTTCCCCGAACTGGGCACGTCCTTGATCGTCAGCCGCAGCTTGCTGGCCGAGGGCGAGACCCTGCAAAGCAATCTCGACGACCAGCTCAAGCGCCTGGAAAAACAGGTCCAGCAACTGCGCTGCCAACCGGGCGCCAGCCTGCGCGTGGGCGCCAACCAGGAGGTCGAAGCCATCGAATTGCGCAGCCAGTTCAACAAGGGCAATGAAAAGGTCTTCCAATATCAGCTCGCACTGGTACTGCCCGGCACCCGCAAGATGCTTGCCCTGAGCTACGTGAAAGCCGAGAAACTGGGCGATGCCGAAGCGGCGCATTGGGCGACGATCAAGGGCTCGCTGGTGTTCGACATCCCGGCCTGACGACCATCCCTGCTCGCGATTGCGGTGGGTCAGCTATATGAGTGCCGGATGTACCGACGCCTTCGCGAGCAAGCCCGCTCCCACAGGGGATTAGCGGCGGCCAGGGAATTCGAACTCACCCCGGATCAAATGTGGGAGCGGGCTTGCTCGCGAAAGCAGTGGGTCAGACGCTGATGAGGTTGACTGATCGGGCCCCATCGCGAGCAGGCTCGCTCCCACAGGGGATTGACGGTGGTTGGGAAGTTGAAGATAGAACAAAAAGCACCCGCTCTGGAATCGCCTCAAACCGAAGCGGATCAAGCGCCTGAAAATGGCATTAACGAGCATGCCGTAACCCACAAGGACAACAGGCGCAATGGAAGGCATCAAATTGCTTGAACACACTGTCATCAGCCACCTGAGCGACCTGCATGTCTGACGCGCTCTGGGCCGCCCGCCTGGGCGATGCACTCAACCACACCTCGATGATGGCCGACATCCTTGGCGGCGTACTGGAGGTGGCGGCGAACATCGCGATCACCGCCCTGGCGACCGCCGCCGTGGTCGCGGCCACCGGTATCACCGTGGTCACCGGCGGCCTGGGCTGCTTCGTCCTGGGCCTGGTGGTGGGCACCATCGTCGGCCTGGCCATGAGCAAGACCGGGGCCGACAAAGGCCTGAGCAATATATGCGAGGGCATCGGCAACGCCCTCTTTCCGCCCACGGTGCAGGCCAACATCCTCACCGGCTCCAAGGACACCCTCACCAATAATATCCCCGCGGCCCGCGCCGCCGGGGCGATTGAATCCCATGTCGCCCCGGCCGGCACCGAGCTTGAAGCCCCCGAGCCTGAAGAAGAGCCCAGCTACCTGGACATGGCCGGGAATTTCTTCTCGCAAATGTGGCGCCCCACCGTCGCAACACCCGCCCCCGGCGCCGTGCCCAAGCCGGAAGACCTGGTGATCTGCACCAAGCATCCACCGATGCCGCCGCAGTTCATGGCCGAAGGTTCGGACAAGGTCACCATCAACGGCCAGCCCGCCGTGCGCAGCGGCGACCGCAGCACCTGCGACGCGACCGTGGTGTCGGCCGGGCTGATTTCGCCCAACGTGACCATTGGCGGCGGTTCGGTGGTGGTGCGCGAGATCCGCAGCGGCAAGACCCCGGGCGTAGGCCTGGCGGTCACCGCGCTGCTGATGCTCAAGGGCAGCAAGGGCAAATTCTTCAGCAAACTGCCGTGCATGCTGGTGGGCGGCGCGGTGTCCATGGCCGCCAGCAGCGCGGCGAACGCGGCCGCCAACGCCGCCGTGGGTTCGTCGAACCCGGTGCATGCCGCCACAGGCGCCAAAGTATTGGGCGGTGACGAGGAACTGGATTTCGCCTTGCCCGGCATCCTGCCGATTGACTGGCAACGCGTCTACAACAGCCGCGACGAACGCCGCGACAGCCTGTTCGGTACCGGCTGGAGCGTGGCCTACGAAGTCCAAGTGCAAATCCAGCCCCACCCCGAGGGCGGCGAAACCCTGGTCTACACCGACGAACAAGGCCGGCCCATCGACATGGGCTCCATCCCGTTGGGCGGCGCGGTGTTCAGCGCCGGCGAAGGCCTGGCCGTGCGCCGCCATGTGAACGGGCAATTGCTGATCGAAAGCGACGACGGCCTGTACCGTTTGTTCGAACCTTCGCCCGCCAACCCATCACACCTGCGCCTGAGCCAGCTGGGTGATCGCAACGACAACCGCATCCACCTCGACTACGACGACGCCGGACGCCTGGTGCGGCTGCGCGACACCTTCGACCTGGTGCAAGTCGAGCTGATCCGCGCAGGCGAACGCGTCACCCACATCGAGCGCCTCTACCCCGACCAATCGCGGGAAGTGCTGGTCAGCTACGCCTACGACGCGGCGAACACCCTCGCCGAAGTGCGCGACGCCACCGGCCAGGTGCAACGGCGCTTCAGCTACGACGCCGGGCAACGGATGGTCGAGCACCAGTTGCCCAGCGGCCTGCACTGCTTCTACGAATGGGCCCTGATCGACGACCAGGAATGGCGCGTGGTCCGGCACTGGACCGACGAAGGCGACGCCTACCAGTTCGACTATGACCTCAAGGCCGGCATCACCCGCATCAGCGACAGCCTGCAACGCGTCAGCACCCGGCACTGGAACAGCCAGCACCAGATCACCCAGTTCACTGACAACCTCGGCCAGACCTGGTTGTTCGAATGGAACGATGAGCGCCAGTTGCTCAGCGCCACCGGTCCACAGGGCGGCCAGTACACATTCAGCTACGACGAAGCCGGCAACCTGCTCAGCGAAACCGACCCGTTGGGCCGTAGCGGTTCGACGTTATGGCTCGAACACTGGGCCCTGCCGCTGGTGGACACCGACGCCGCCGGCCACAGCTGGAAATACCGCTACGATCAACGCGGCAACTGCACCGCGGAAACCGACCCGCTGGGCCACATCACCCGCTACCGCTACGACACCCATGGCCAAGTCGTGGAGATCATCGACGCCACCGGCAAAAGCAAAAAGCTGCGCTGGAACCCGTTCGGCCAATTGGTGGAACACGTCGATTGCTCGGGTTACCCGACGCGCTTCAGCTACGACGCGCGCGGTTACCTGCAAACCATCACCGACGCCCTCGGCGAGCGCACCCAATTCCGCTACGACGCCCAGGGGCGTCTGCTCAGCAGCCAATTGCCGGACGGCCGCACCGAACACTACCAGCGCGACACCGCCGGCCAACTCACCGGCTACACCGACCCGGCCGGGCACACCACGCGCTACCAACACAACCGCCGTGGCCAGGTCCGCCAACGCACCGACGCCCAAGGCCGGCAGGTGCAGTTCGCCTACGACAGCTTCGGCCGGCTGCAAGCGCTGACCAACGAGAATGGCGAGAGCTACCGGTTTGCCTGGGATATCGGGGATCGGTTGATCGAGCAGCAGGACCTGGACGGCAGCGCCAAGCGCTACGACTACGACCGCCTCGACAACGTCGCGGCAGTGACGGCGATGCCCGCGCCCTACGGCACCGGCCTGGCGCTCGTTCCCGAAGCCCCACCGCCCCCCACCGTCCATCGCCTGGAACGCGACGCCGTGGGCCGGCTGATCGCCAAAGTCACCGACGATGGCCGTACCGAATACAGCTACGACCCGCTGGACCAACTCACCGCCGTCACCTTCACCGACCTGCAGGGCAACGCCCAGACCCTGAGCTTCGCCTACGATGCCACCGGCCAGTTGCTCGCCGAAAACAGCGCCGCCGGCAGCCTGCAACACCACTACGACGAACTCGGCAACCTGATCCAGACCCAACTGCCCGATGGCCGCTGGGTCAACCGCCTGTACTACGGCAGCGGCCACCTGCACCAGATCAACCTCGACGGCCAGGTCATCAGCGACTTCGAACGCGACCGCCTGCACCGCGAAGTGCTGCGCACCCAAGGGCAGATCAACACCCGCAGCGAATACGACCGCAGCGGTCGCCTGCGCGCACGGCAACGCCGTCACAGTAGCCAACCCTCGCTGCTGCCGGCGGCGGTGCAAAAACACTTCGAGTACGACCCCGCCGACAACCTCATCGGCAAACTCGACCAGCAACCCGCCGCGCAACAGCGCCAGCTCCTGCACTACGACGCCACCGGCCGCATCATCGCCAGCCAGGACAGCCTGCACGGCCAGCGCGAGACCTTCACCTACGACGCCGCCGCCAACCTGCTGGACGGCCCAGCGCCCGGCGCCGGATTGGTGGTGCACAACAAACTGCTGACCTACCAGGACAAGCGCTACCGCTACGACGCCTTCGGCCGGATGATCGAAAAACGCAGCGCCAAACGCGGCGTGCAGCACTTTGCCTACGACGCTGAAAGCCGCTTGATCGAGGTGCGCAACGACGACGGCAGCGTGGTCAAAATGGCCTACGACCCGCTGGGCCGGCGCATCGCCAAGGCCGAGCACGACAACAATGGTTACCCGCTGGGCGAAACCCGCTTCACCTGGGACGGTCTGCGCCTGTTGCAGGAACATCGTCACCAGCAAACCAGCCTGTACCTCTACGAAGACGACGGCTACGAACCCCTGGCCCGCGTCGACGGCAGCGGCCCGCTGCAAAAGATCCGCTACTACCACAACGACCTCAACGGCCTGCCGGAACAACTCACCGAAGCCGACGGGCACAATGTTTGGCAGGCTACGTATCGGGTTTGGGGCAATACGCTGGAAGAGGTGCGCGAGCCGTACTACATCGAAGAGCAGAATTTGCGGTTCCAGGGGCAGTACCTGGATCGGGAAACGGGGCTGCATTTCAATACGTTCAGGTTTTATGATCCGGATGTGGGGCGGTTTACTACGCCGGATCCGATTGGGTTGGCGGGAGGATTTAACTTTTATCAATATTCGCCGAACCCCATCGGATGGACCGATCCTTTAGGTTTGGAAACATGCCGTCTGTCCAAGGCGGATAAAAACGCCATGGGGCCAAAACCCTCGGCTGCTGTCATGGACAGAGCCCACCGCCATCACATCGTGCGTGAGAAGGCACCCAAGAACTGGTCCGACAGCAATCGCCGGTATGTCGCCCATTCCCAGGCGATCCTGAAAAAATTTGGCATTGGCTTGAACGACAGCCCTCACAATTTCGTATGGGCACCCAACGGCAGCGGGAACCACACCATTGCCAGCGCCCGAAAAGTCTCTCAAACGCTCGCAGAGGCGCGAAAAGGTGGCAAGAGCAAAGTGATTGAAGCGCTGAACGCGATGGGTGAAAAAATGAAAAACGGTGAATTTTTAGATGACTAGCCTGGAAAAAACATACGGAACAAACGCCTCTCTAATACGGGACCTTTATGCGCGGATAGAGGCGGGAGACGTCGAATTCCTGCGTACTCAACTGAACAGTCATCCCGAGCTGCTTGCACCACCCCGTTATGACTTAGTGAGTTATCCAGGCCTTTTGCACCATGCGGCCGAAAAGAATCAGGTCGCAGTGTGCGCCTTGCTAGTTGTCTTAGGCATGGACCTTGACCAACCTACCGTAGGCTCCGGCAACACGACCGCACTTGCATTGGCGGCAAAAAACGGTCATCTGGAAACCGTACGCTGGCTTCTTGAGGCAGGTGCTGACGTCAATGGTTCACCCCTGTCAGTCACGACCCCATTGATCACCGCTGTTACTTTTGGGCAGAAAGAAACCGTTGAACTGCTGCTCACATATCACCCAGACGTTAACAGGCTACACGCCAAGCTCAATCGCACCGCCCTTGATCTGGCCCAGAGCTGGAACTTCCCTCACATTTACGAATGCCTGAAGGCACACGGCGCCGTCTCTGCCCTCGAAACAGCGACTGACGAAGAAGACCTGCCAGGGTACGGGATTGTCGATTTCGTGAGCAGTACGGCAGGCTGGGTATTACCTAAGGCATTGACCCCTCAACCTGACGCTGCGGATGTGAGCTTCAGAGTCAGCTGCATCGCCAACAAAACCGACTTCAAGATTTTATTCACCGTGGGTCTTTTTGTGGCAAAGGCACGCACGGAGCTGTTCATTTGCCTTCCAGGAAACTGGCGGCTACCCAAACAAGGTTTTACCCGCGACAGCCAATGGATGTTCCCTCAAGCGTTACTGATGGTGTTGGCGGAAAAAACGTTGGGCGGTGCACCGCTGGAGGAAGGCCGGATCATTTCAAAAATAGATAAAGACTTCGCCCAGCTCAGCTGGCCGAGCGATACCGACGCGCTGTTGGTCGTGGACAAAATTTGGAACACCACCGAAGAACCCGTGGATGAACACCATGAGGACTCGGTAAAGCTCTACGTTCTGGTTCCCTTCAAGCTACCGAAGAAAGGGCTACCTGAGGGCGACGCTTTAGCCTCGCTCTTGGAGAAAAAACGAAAGGCGAGCTGGAAAAGTATCGCGTTGACTTCACCGCTACAGAGTTAACGCGTAGAGGATGAATCTGGAGGGATCGGAGATGTAACGTGCTGCCGCCATCGCGAGCTCGCTCCCACAGGGATTGATGGTGGCGCCCGGTCAGTGATCTCTCGGGATGAACGACACTCTCTCGGTCCGAAAGGATCACCACGCCACACCGCCCCGGCATCCAGTCATTGTCGACAAGCCGCCAAAGGCTCGCTCCCGACAGATAGAGATAGGACCCCGGTGATTTTATTGGCCCGGCAGAAAAGCCGTAACAGGAACGTCTATGAAAGGCTTGGCAGATGAAAGCCCGACGCTGGCAGACGAAATAATGCGCATCATGGCGTCGGGTAATGAGCTCGATGAGCAAAACAAAAAAAATGAAGCTCAAGCCCTGTACCAAAAAGCTTGGGAATTGCTTCCTGAACCGAAGCTGGAATGGACACCTTTGTCAGCCTGGGTCACAGGTTCTTTTTTCAACCTGCATTTTGACAATGGGGATTTCGAGGCTGCTAAAGACTGGGCACAAAAGACCTTGGATGGCCGGGAATCGGATATCGATACAGGGCCGCTGATTAACCTGGGAATGGTCTATTTTGAGCTGGGAGACCACGCGCAGGCTTATAGGTACTTTGATGACGCCTACAGCTTCGGCAAAGCTCGAGCCTTTCAAGAAAGACCCAAAAAATATCTGAAGTTTTACTTGGAAAAAAAGACCTGACCAAAGCATGGCTCTAGAGCCCTCGGTTTCTAGCCCGGACAAGCTTTGACATTTATATGCCGATCGAGCCAACGGATGAGCATGAAGTGATTGCCCCACGAGACTCGCTCAGGTCTACGTCATGAGTGTGGAAATTCGCAAGCACCTGGAAGCGGAGTTACTGGCGGCGCTGAAGCAAACAACGTCCCCCCACCTTGACCTGAAGGCCAGCAAAAATAAACTTGACCTGCTCGCTGCCAAGGAAAAGCTTGGGGAAATCTACGTTCAACACTTGACCAAGGCCGACGGTTATTACGCGGGGTTGGAGATCTATACGTGCGAGGCCTTTAGCTTCTGTAAAGAGCAATCTCCGCCCTACGAGAGCCGGCTGCTGAATTCATCATTTTTGTCGAAGAGCTCCTTGTCGGAGGAAGCAAAACAGTTCGGTGACGAGCTGGGCGGCATCATCAGAACTCCGTCCCCTCAAGCCATCAGCGCAACCGTCAAAAAAATAACCGAACGGCTCGAGAAATTTTACCTGCCCAAGGCAGAGCACAGCGTTCTTGGCTCCCCCGTATTAATCGATGACGTGTTGGCCGAGCCGGATAACTATGCGTTTCCATTCCTGACGATTGTCTTTGCAGCGCACAAAAACAATCTGAGCCTGGATTCGGATGTGCTCAAGAAAGCCCTGGCGACTAAATCAATATTTGGGAACAAGCCGTTCGATCTGGCGCTTGCGAACAAATTACTAGGCGCAGGTTAAGCGCAAATTCCCGTGGCGAGGGAGCTTGCTCCCGCTGGGCGGCGAAGCCGCCCCAAAAGGAACGTCATATTGAAGACTTGGCGAAAGGTCAGAACACTTCAATAGCTGAAAAAAGGAGCATCCAAATGCGGTTGGCCCTCGAAGAATCCGAACGCACCCTCTCTGTGCAAGAACTGAATGAGCTCCAAGAAAAATTCAATGTGGAATTACCGACAGCCTTTAGGCAATTTTATCTAAAGCACAACGGCGGCGATTTGTCTGAGAGCAGTAGCGAGAATGATTTCTTGCTGGGTGGGTTCACTCCGATCAAATACGGACAAGCCCCTATCGAAACGGTCTATCGCGACTTGACGGACGACGCTCCGTCACTAAAACAAATGATCCCCTTTGCGTACGATCACGGTGGCAATTCCTTCCTCTTATCCGTTAAGGAAGCTGACTTCGGGAATATTTACCTGTACTTGATGGATGAAGAGGATCTGGCGTTCGTATGCGAATCATTTGAAGAATTCCTCGCTGAACTCACAGGCCAATAGAGCCATGTGTCATCGCTGGACAGGCTTACCATGCTGCCTGGAAATAACCTACCCACGAGCCTGTGAAGCGATTGCCTCACGAGGCTCGCTCAGGTCTACGTATGAGTATTGGATTTCAAGAGGACGTTACGAATCCAGAGTCATCAAAAAAGTGCCGGCCGGCCCAGGTGCTCGTTGGAAAATCGAGCATTGGGAGCGAAGAAACGCGAATCGACGCAGGCAGGAACTAGACCCAGCGAGGCATTCAAGACCATGATCTTAAAAGAAATTTACCTATACCCCGACCTGGGCGAATTCAGCGACGAAATTATTCATCCGTTTCGCGACCAAAGCCGATCGATCTGCAATTTTCTTGAGCGCAGCCTGAGTGCAGAAAAATTCGAAACGCCCAACTTCAAGAAAATCTGCTTTGTCGGCACCCGCCAAGCCGTCAATGAGCCCTATGTAAACTCCAGTGGCGCGCTCATCGTCAATGTCGGCCTGGATACCGAACTGTATAAAAAATGCACATCGGCCAACGAGCTCAATGAGTTTTTTATACAACTGTTGCTGGAAGGCCTGGAAAAATGCCGCCCACACATTGCCTTGCCCCTTGATCTGCTGAAAAACTCAATGGATGAGTTCCGCCGCAACCACTATAAAAACGAGTGGACCTTCAAGCAGAAAAAAATAAAAGGGTCTGACTATGTCTGCGCCCTGGAGTGCCAGTTAACCATCGACTGCTTCCTCATGAACCTTAAGGTCTTGAGGAAAGACACACCGGTACTCGACAAAGAAATTCTGCGGACCGCACCCGACGAAATAGCGTTCGGTCCGTACCTCAAAGACCTCAAGGAAGAAGGCGGCAGAATAAAAGTCATCGACAAGTCGGGCGTGGCCTTCTACACCACCACGGTTTCTAGCCTGGACAAGCTTTGACATTTATATGCCGATCGCGGGGTTGGCCGACGGCATTGTTCAAGGAAGGTGGTACCCGGCCGGCGCCAGCGTCAAGTACATCGATTCTAGCGACAATCGGGGGGCCGGCTCGAGCATCGGCAATGTCCTGTCCGACCTGCCCAATGGGACCAGAGTTAAAATCGAGGTTTACTGATGAAAAACACCGCTCAATCTGTGGATCTATTGATATCTCATAGCCAAATCCAATTCCGCTCACGACCCTTCGACGAAACCTCGAGCCAGTGGGGCAAGATTAATCTGGAGCAAGGCGCAATAATTCATAGCGACTATGTTGTATTCGACCCCCTACCTGAAGACGCTTTCGGTGCGAACGTCCATCTGAAACTGGAAGACAGCTTCAACCTCGACCCCACCGCCCAGCGCTGCATCGTCGTGTCCTTCCATATCACCGATCCCAGCCACGTGGAAATCGCCTCTGCAGCGGAAAAATTCAAGGTCGAACTTGATTTAGAGAAACGCGACTACGCGTTGCACTTCGAGGTATGCGAGGGCGAAGAGATTTTCTACAAAATCACGCTGGTCCCATCGGACAGCCGGGTGCCTGCAAGATATCTGCTGGATGATCCTTGGGGCGGAGAAAAAGACAAGGCATTGCTCGAGGGGTTTCATTAACGAATCGTCTCTCCCGCAGCATGGGCTAGCCGATCCAGTCGGTACGCCCATTTCCCATTCTTGCTTAACGTGCTTTCACGCGATCCTGGCAATGGAATATGTGATGAAGCGACAAAAAGCGCGATACATACGGCCCAGCCAGAGGACAGCGATGCTGGAGAATAAATTTCTAGATCATGAAACAGCCATTACCTCAACGGACCTGGATCATCTGGAGTCCGTCATCGGCAAGAGGCTACCGGCTCCCTTTCGAAACCATTACCTCAAGTACAACGGCGGCATGCCGGAACGAGCTTATTGGGTCAGCGAAGACTTTTTCGATCCCATCGAAGTGGCTACCTTCAAGCCGATTGCTCACGGTGAATCCACGGTGCTATCCACCTACCAGTTGATGCTGAAAAAACAGGTACTGCCTGCGCACCTCTTGCCTTTCGCAAACGACTGGGGCGGCAATTTCTTTTGCCTGAACCTTGATACCGAAGCCGTTAGCTATTTCACGACTGATAGCTTTGATAGCGACCTCAGCCCTGAAGAGAATCAGGCTCAATCCGAAAAGCTGGTCTGCTCGAATTTCCTCCGTTTCGTTCAAGGGCTGATCGATGAGGAAGATTTGGACGAGGAATAAATCAGCGGACGCCACAGGATTTGCTCCGAAACGCAAATCCCGTGGCGAGGGAGCTTGCTCCCGTTGGGCGGCGAAGCCGCCTCAAAAAAAGGCCGGCGCATTCCTACAGAAAACTGCTGCGTCACCGAGCCGGAGCAAGCTCCCTCGTCACGGTCGGCATACATCTTGAAGTCAGGTATGTATGTGCTGCCGCCTTCGTAAACGGCACGTTAATGTACGGTGGAATTTAAATGATTGATTTTGCAGCCGACATAAAATCCAAGCATTCAATTGCGAACATCTTATTGCAAGACAATATCTCGACCTACATGCATGAGCTCTATGAGCATCATAAAATCGAGATAAAGAGCTACACGCTACCTGACGGCGAAACAAGAACAGCGTACGTAATCGATAGCACGCTCACCCTCTCGACCCTTCCTGACGGAACAATTTTCTCAATAGGTTGTAACGCGCGCTACAAAGGGCTTTACCAAAATACGCTTTCCACAGGAATGCCTTTTGACCAGATAAAAAAGCTGACCGAACGCCAGCGCATATTTAATGGCGTCATAATCCTCAACGAGGATTTCGGTCTCTGCTATGCCCTACCAGCGCCTTATGACGAGATAGCTGACAGCATCGAAAACATACCGCCGACGCTAACGTTGGATGAAATTTACGTATCCGACTTTTCTTCCTGGCTTCATAAATCGCAATAAAACAAATCATCAACTATCCGTCTGAATGCCAGCTAGAAAGAAGCACAACCTACACACCACAACAAGCACAAGGCCAAATACAGCAACGAACATCTACCCCGCAATACGAAACGGCAGGCTTAAAGCAATGGATGTACTCGAACTTCTCTCATACAAGCTTGAAAATTTCCTGAACGTCCGGCCGTATCCGAAGGCGTTGGGTGCTGTTTTTTACGAAGAAGACGAGCCTGCCCTGCTGTCCGTCGTCGCGAGAAAACACAATGGCGCGCCCTTCAGCGTTAGCCGCTGGCAGGATTTGTTTTCCACCAGCGCTTTCGAAAAAGCCATGTTGAAGAACGGCTTCACGGAACCAGACTGCTACGCCCTCCTCCTGGTCCTGTCGCGTTTTGGCTATCTGCTTGAAATCGACAACCGGCAACGAACCAACAAGGATTACTTTATTTTCTTCTACCTGATCCAGCTGATCAGCTTGAAGAACAGCGCCCTGGATGCGGATGCGCGCCTTCGGAACTACATGCTCAGGTTCCTCCTCTTCGAATTGAGCATTGATGACGAGGCGTATCGTCGGTTCAGCATCGAGGGCAATCAGCTGATGATGGCGACCGATGGGCTGGGGCCGGTGGCTTTTCTGGATGTGATTGATCTGGTCTACAAAGCGATCAAGGCCGACAGCAGGAAAGAGCATGAACTGCTCAGCACGTTGAAAACGTTTCAAACAAGCACAGTCAGTTTACTCACCGAACCCGACGATACCCAGTACCGCTTCGCGATCAATGATCGCCACAGCGAGCTTATGTACCCCGACGTTTTTTTGCCCACTTATGCTCAGGACAGGCAAAAAATATTTGATGCATTGATCGATGCGGTCAATCCGCTTCAGTCAACGGAGAACCTATTCGTCTCCAACATGGTTGTGATGAATTACGCCTTTCACGTCCTGAGAGACAAGCCGCGCGAAATTCTGAAATTGAAAAAGTACGTCCGTGATGAGGCGCTGTTCGGTCAATTGCTGGAGGTGATCATCATGCGTCGGATGGCGGTCAATAAAGCGCTGTTCGAAAAAATCCCCACGGGTCACGATCTGTCTTTGATCGAGGATGGGCAAGCCTCGTTCTACAACATCTTGTACAGCCAGTAGATACCTAACGATGCATTGCGCTCGTGTCTGGCGCTTGCGAATAAATGACCAGGCGCAGGTTTAGCGCAAATCCCCCGTGGCCAGAGATTGCGCCCGCTGGGCTGTGCAGCAACCCTCTGCTTGCTGAAAAAATCCATCCTGGATAAGCCTCTCGAAATTCTTTTGCCCGGCGCGGTCGCAGACATCGATTCCATGAGCTATGCCAAAGTGCCACCATCGCCAAGCAAAGGGAGCTATGCGCCATGAAGGGGACCTTATTAGCTTTCATCATTATGTCTATCGCCGGATGCGCCAACCTGAACAGTATCTATCGGACATTTGATATTTCTCGTGGGGAAAGCACCATGAGCGATATTCGACAGAGAGCCATACTGGTAGCCCCCAATGAGACCATAACCAAAAAATACGACACGACCGGAAAGTACGTGCGGGAAGAGCAGATAAAGAAAGAGACGGTTGTGTGTGCAGAACCGAGCCCCGACGCAATGGCCTCCCTTGCTTATGAGTTGGCGGCAAAAGGGGGGTATCCAGGTAAGGCAAGCGGTGAATTGGCTTTCGCCATGCAGGACGGGGCGGCATTCACCGGCATACGCACGCAAAGCATTCAGTTGCTACGTGATTTCGGTTATCGCCTGTGTGAGAGCTACCTGTCTGGCGCCATAAGCGCCGCTCAATATGACCTCCTCATGAGGCGCTTTCAAAAAAACACAGTCGCCCTCTTGGCGATTGAACAGCTGACCGGAACGGTCAAAGCTCCTCCGATAGCCCTCACGACAAGTGGGCGAGCTGAAGCGACAAAATCACTTTCCGAACAAAGAGCCGAAAGAGAGAAGGTCAGCGATAGAATTTCTGCCCTGGAAGCAGAGAAGACGGCCGTAGACAAAAAAATCAGTGATGCAAAAAAAGCGGACCCCAAGGCTGATACGTCGGAAATGGATCAAACCGCATCGGACTTGGCGGAAAAAATTAAAAATCTGAAAGACGATAGAACAGTTATCGACAGCGCAATAGCCGAAACAAAAAGCGTACTGGTCGATGGCGAAACCAAGGTACGCATAGAAACCACGGGCATGGGCAGCCAACGATCAGATGCCCACATAAAACAAGTAGCAAAAACAGTCGAAGGCATTGTTAATAACATTGTGCTTTCCGATGATGAACAGCAACTGTGCATGTCTGCTCTCTTATTGTCAGACCCGAACGACGGTCAGATAAAATTCTCGACTTGGTGCATCGAGGTATTGAATACCAAAGCTAAAGCCCGAGAGTATTTGCTGAGCGATGCAAAGTCAAAGCTGGAACAAGCACAGGCAGTTTTACAAAGTGGAGCCAGCGCGAAAAAAAAAGAAGAAGCAGCAAAGCAAGCTGAGACCCAGTTGAAAAGGATTGACAGCATTGAGAGCGGCACAAAGCTATATAGCGAAACCATAGAGTTGATAACACATTAAAAAATTGCGCACCTGTCGATATTTACCGGTGCACATGGATAGACAAAGGACAGGGGTACAAAACGAGGCGTTGGGGACCGAACTCTCTCGACGCTTTTTATTGATCACACTTAACTATTTCAGAAAACGTGAATTTATTGCCGGCGAACGAGTGCTGGATAACGTCGCCCCACGCTAGCATCCAAGGGCAAAAGAAAAAGGCATATCAATTCAATTGATATGCCTTTTCTATTCCCATCTCCTCTCCGCCAAGGGCTATCCGCAGTAGCTCGACTTGAGCAGTCAAAAAGGGGGGCTGACGACTTAAGAAAAAATCCGCATAATTGGCTCAAATCAAGACTCTCTTGGCGCACCGAAAAAAATCTATGCCAAGGGCAGAGAATAAGAATTTTCTACATAAACACTGTTGGATGCGCGTGGATTAAAGGAGTCGTAAAAGACATCGAGGATACAGTCAGAATAAATCTGAAGTCAGTTTCGCGATATCCCGACTGACATAACCTCTTTCCATTTTGTCCAATGACGAATCTTCCTCTCACCACAGATATCAGTCGACCAAAAGCGGTTGCTCTTTCGTGATCGTTTCCACAGCTATTTGACCTCTGCGAAGGGCAGCAAAATGCAAGTTTCATGTAGCTGTAATCGATTTTTTTTAATCAGGCCGAAGCCCTGTTTCATAGTGCCGGAAAGATTAATAAGAACAATCAAGGTTGCTCAGGAGCTATGCCGTCTTCAAAAAATCGCTCTGCTTGTTCCGCTAGGGCGACATCGTTAACTAACTCGTCGCAGCGTCCAAATCTTCTGAAAAATCGATTTAGGTTGCAAATATAGATTGTGTATCCGCCCTTGTCGGAACATTCAACATAAAGCCGATTGAATTTCGCGATATGATTATCGTACGAGTCAAAATGAGGGTGAACGATCCTATACAGAGCAGAGTTTCTTGGGTAGTTAACTCTGTTCGCCGTCAGCACTGGATTTACTAAAGACTCTCTATTCGACTTGAATTCATTGCAGTCGGGACAAATCACACATAAGTTTTCAGGTTCAAACATGAAGTGCAGATGTTGGGATTTTGGGACAATGTGTTCAACTGGTGCTCCTGCTGCCGAATGGGCCGAAACCGATCCCAAGCAATAGACACATACGAGCCTTTGAACATTTCGATAATGCTCTCGAATCTCACGGCGTACTGGCTGAAGATCTTCATCACCCCAGTTGGCGTGCGAAAAGTTAGCAGTTGCCTTTTTCTGCTCTATGAGTACTAGCGAAGCGTCGCTAAGGACTATTGGGTTATCGATTATCGGCATAGCTTTCACACAGCATAGAAACGGATCGAATCAACTCTTTAACAGGGTCATTCTCATCAAGTTGCTGGTCAAATTTTTGCAACCGAATTAACTCTGCCAATGAATCCGAATCAAATTTCTTGCTATGCTTTACCTTCGCAAGCAAATTAAAAGCCAACCTTGAAATGTATTCATTCATAATGCCTGGGGCATCGAATAGCTCTGCCAGTTGAAAGTCAGCCGACTTTTCGTGAAACTCCTCAGCATCGTACAGTTCTCTTCTCGATAGGGATGCGATATAGCAGCCTTTACCACTTAACCGGGCGATGACTTGCGGTGAGTGCGTAGCAATAATAAACTGACATTTATAATAACCCGAAAAAGATGACATAAGTAAAGTCATAAACTCCTCCTGCCAACGTGGATGCAGGCTAATCTCAGGTTCATCAATTAAAACTACAGATCCATTTGTGATATGGCCTGCAATTCCCAGAATGAGTACCAGTAGGCATTGCTCACCCGAGCTCGCCTTCTTCAAAGAAAGCTTTCCAAACCCCTTTTTATTAAGTATCAAGTCCATAAGCCTTATTAAGCCGACATCCATCAAAACAATAATTGCACGAATTATTGTGCTGTCAGCCGTGTATTCACCAAGTGATAACCGTGACTCTGAGAAATTTGCTCTTAACTCTATTGCTCGCCGCTGCGTGAGAATTTCGTTGATTTTAACCATTGAACTAAGAACTTCTAAGCGTCTTCCTAGAGGCAAACCCTCAAGTAGGTCGAAATACCGTTCGTCCACCTGAATACCGTGTTCACGGTCCAGACTTCTTAATTCGATTGCTAGACTGCTACCTTCTACTCTTGATATTTGATATTCATCGCGGCCGACTCGTAGGTATCCGGGCTTTAATACGAAGTCAGCTACAGGTAAGAAATCTAATGCTTCGAATACTGCGTTTAGGTCTCGGGTTCCATTATCGTCAGATAGTTTTTCCAGAAGACCTTTAGCAGCCGATGAAATTAGTGAAACTGAAGATGAGGATTGATAAATTCCTTCACTTCGCATTCCGACATATCTATAGCTTGCTGGAGCCTGACCGGAGCGCCTACGTTGAGTGGGAAATTTGTCAAAAGGGCTTGTAGAAGCAGCAATTATTTTTGCCAGACTATTCATACCAACTTTAGCCAGTTCGGCGAGAAGCCTACTTTTACCAATGCCGTTCTTTCCAACAATTACAGTGAAACAATTATTCACGCCTTCAGGTAAAACTTCAGGTGTAAGCTGCACATGTGCGCCATCAAAATCCAAACTTACCAATCTTGTTGTCATTTTAGTCAACACCTGTCGTATGTTTTTCGTCTTGGCACGACATAGGGAAATCACCAATATAAGCCAAATCTCTTCGTTGGCCCGTCCATTTCCATAGGGGATAGATTTTCTAAAAGTGCCATGCTCATCTTACAGGTACAGACATCATCGTTACGGTAAAAAACATAATCCCCGCAAGCGGAAGTCTGCGATATTACTAAACATATCTACTCTGTAGCTTTAGCAAAACCGAACATCTTTGTTCCTTGATTTACAAAGTAGTCATGAGTAAACGAAATTATTTCAAGTGCATCTTCGTAGATTATATGCAACTGATTGCTGTAATGTTCAGAGCGTGGGAAAACACGCCAGTGAATTGGGGTTCCTATGAACATGTCAAGTCCTCCATCGCTTCGTAGAACAATAATGCGGTCCTCCATTTCCAAGACAGTTCCAAAGGGAGCCGTTCCTGTAGCTATGATCTCAGAGCTGGGTGTGAAGTTAAAATGGCCTATCTGCTCGAATCTTTCATCAGGCTGACTTGCGCTACCTGCCGCTTCGTAACTAGCAACAGTAATATGGCCTGCTGAAAACCGATACATTTTTTCTCGGCTACCCCAAACAACATCATTTGCGCTTGTCTGAGCTGTGCCAAATATCTCTGAAGAGTCAATAATTTTATTGAATACGCGCAGTTTCTTCTTAGACTCCAAGTCCTTGAACTCCCTGAAACTTGCAAGAAAAGCCAACTGTGAACTCCATCCCATGATGCTTTGGAATGCCCAGTCGCAGGCATTGCAAGCCCGAGTAGCAACCTGTCGAGGGTCGCCAATTCTTCTCCGATCATTAGGATTACGCGCTAATAAGAAATCGAACAATCCGTCTTTACCCGTGGCGGTCGCTATAGCGCTGAATCTATCAGATGCTTTGACTTGAAAGACTGAGGCGTCGTGGTGTTTATCAAGTCGACTTCTTACTTTGCTAAGGCTTGCGCTTCTGGGGAAGGAGAACAGCCCGGCTTCGCCACCGGCGTAAATTTCATTATGATAAATTTCAGTGTCTATTGGTAAGAAATCAAATGGGCTATCGTGATGCTGCGACTGCCCCGCAAGTTCGATAGCCTCTGTTTCCAGACGAAGATCTGCCAGCTTATTTAACTGATTTTTTATAGGGTGTTCAATTTGCGGATCCCGTAAAACCTTTCTAACTTTGGGATTGTAGAAGAGATCACTATCTGAAAATGCTACGCGGATTGCTGTCTGCACCTCTGGATGCTTGTTTGCGATTCGATCAACGAAAGCTGACCAATCGACCCGTTGAACGGAACCATCATCCCCGAAGATAATTAATTCACCAGAGTAAATTTGTGAGTCCCAATAACTTCCGGGAATCCGGAGCTTCACAGAGCGCATTTTTTGCCTCGCAGGATCCTAGCGAATTGGGGCCTGGTGATAATTCCATTGCTGGCCCACCCCTTAAGTACGCCTTCAGGTGGTTTATCCCAAGGGGCTACCCAGTGAGCGACAGGATAGCCATGCCAATTTTGCAGGGTATCTCCGACAAATTTAGCGAAATGAACGGGGCAGCTATAGGGAGGTGGAGCGATGCCAACCGGTCGCAGGGAGGATCGATCGAGGCAGAAACCCCAATAGCAATCATTACCAAACCAAGATGCATTAATGGCCGTTTTAAAGCAGTCGATCTCCTCGGGGACAGTGATCGTCCACTGCGACTTCTGTGCAGAGAATGAGTTGTTGCGGTGCTGTGGATTTGGCGTGTAATTCACTCTTCCTCCTGAAGACTGTCCTCCGAGGTATAGCAAAATGCCTCCCTACTGAAAAAGCGTCAAGTAGCTAATTGAATCTCCTTGGCGCCTGTAAATACTTGGTGGTCAGTCTAGCAGCGATCCTGAGGGGAGCGTCCGCTCTACTGGCCCGCTAACAGTCAGATTGTTTGTTCTGCCGGGCAACCTCGCCTGGATGCCCCATTGCGAAACCGTCACTAAATACACCGCCACATCCCCGCTTGCTGGGCGCCCCTGCGACACTTGTAAGAAGCGCAAATCAGCGGACGCACACTGGCGACAAAACGCGAATGTGAATGGGTCGACCATGCACTGGCACGGATCACCCAACAGCTGCGCGATGAAGAGCGCTACCTGGCAGGACGGGGCGCGCCCAATGGGCGTAGCGAAAGCTCCATCAACATTGCGCTCATCCGTGAGGTCGACAAGATGCACAATACGCGCGCGCATCTGGCTACGCTGCGCACCGCGTCGGTCAGTGAAAAAGACGTTTACGGAAGCTTGGCGGAACAACCCGAGCAACTGGCACACAACCTGGCCCGTTGGCAGGCACACCCGGAGAACAGGGTGGCTGAGCAACTGG
Organism: Pseudomonas sp. CFII68; assembly: GCF_000416195.1. Lineage (NCBI taxonomy): Bacteria > Pseudomonadati > Pseudomonadota > Gammaproteobacteria > Pseudomonadales > Pseudomonadaceae > Pseudomonas > Pseudomonas sp. CFII68. The sequence goes on along the minus strand of NZ_ATLN01000117.1, from coordinate 21,478 downwards.
CGATGGCGCCGGCCATGGATGACGATAGCGAGTTGATCCGTGGTGCTCATGGGTATGCCATTGGTAAACCCTACACGCTGGATCTTGATTCCATCATCTGATCGACGCGCCGTTCTCCACACCTTCAGGTCAGGTATGTAACGTGCTGCCGCCATCGCGAGCAAGCTCGCTCCCACAGGGGGTGGTGGGCGCTCATTCCTGAGTTGCGCCTGTAGGAGCTGTCGAACGAAGCGAGGCTGCGATCTTTCCCCAAGCACTTGAGTCTCAAGCGAAAGATCGCAGGCTTCGCCAGCTCCTACAGAGCCGACCGGGGCAGGCTCTGGCCATGAATTCCAGGACAATTCAGAGGCTTGTTTATTCTCCCTGCGCAACGCTTCCGCCAAGCTACGAATCCTTGCGCCATTGCCTACAACTACGCCAGAATCCGCCCGCTTGTGCGCCTTGCCCATGGGTTCTATCGTTTCCCTGCCACTGCCCATCAGTGGTCGGGTTTAGTAGCCCTGGTTGGAAATACATAATGGTTGCATGAGTCTCATCAGTCAGGCGTCGCCTGCATTTGATGGTGGCTGTGCGCATGGCGCCTTCGGGCGCGCCGGGTTTTTATGTATTTTCCACCGGTCTACTAACTTGCGCACAGCTGCCACCCCTTCGTTTAGTAGCGAGATGGTTGCGGCCTACTAGAAGGAAAAATGCATATGTTCAAGATAACTCCGAACCCTCCGGAAACTGACTCAACCTCTACCCATTCCGGTCGCAAAAACAAGCAGCACGACGAAACCACCAAACGCGTCTTGGATCACTACCTGCTACCCAAACCGGAAAAGTCCGAAGAAGCATCCAAACCAGACCAGCTCTTCACCGTGAAAAAAAACGCCGACAACGAATGCCTGCTCGCCAACCTCAGCGAAAACCTGGCATCCGCCGACGCGATGATCAGCAACCTGGCTTTCGACCTGGAAGGCCCCCGCCGCCATATCGCCCTTGGCATCCAGCAATTGATCGAACTGAGTTCAATGCTGGCCAGCCGTGTGCTGGATAACGTCGACCCGCGCTAACCGCAGCACCAACAACCCCGTGGCGAGGGAGCTTGCTCCCGCTCGGCGGCGCAGCGACCGCAAGATTTTAGGGCCGCTTCGCAGCCCAGCGGGAGCAAGCTCCCTCGCCACGGGTTGTAAGGCGCGTCTGACGGATTGCTCAGCCCTTCCGCCAAGCCACGCATCCTTGCACCTTTGCCTACAACTACACCGGAACCCGCCGACTTGTGGGCCATACATTCAACCCCTATCGTCTCCTCGTCGCTGACATCAGCGAACGGCTTGGCGGCCAATCCCGTCAGTAATTGCTGAAACACTTTAAGCATCACATTCTTCTAGAGGGGGGTGCGAAAAAAGTTGATATCAAGGATTTGGAAGTGGGGAAAGTTATACGGCGCAAATATGAGGAATGGCGGGCTTATGCCTGTGCGGCCCGTACAGCTTCCAACGAGCTATTGACGTTGCTAGCACAAGAACCAGCAGATCCTGAACGAGCGTCTGGTGTTGATTTTGCACTGGTGCGCTTCGGCAACATCGATGCTGATGCGCTCGAACAATTTAATCTATGGGAATCAGACCATGGCTTCCCCTGGCATGACTCTCCAGAGGTCATCAAAAGCGATGCCCGACATCTTGACCTTGCGCTGTGGTACGGGAATCTACTGTGCGGTCTATGCTTCGCCACACCCAGCGGCAAACGCACCGTTGTACGGATCAAACTACTGGAAGGCCATCCCAAGCGGGAGAGTGGTTCACACCCGTTGAAGAGAAGAGTCATCCAGCTTTGCGTGCTTGCCGTTACTCAGTACTGCAAGATCATTGGTGCGGAACTCATTGAAATAGATAGCCCGTTACCCGGTGCAGTCCCTATATACGTCGAAAATGAATTTCAGATGGTAAACGGTGCCCTTGTGTTGACTCTTGATGAGTAATAGCATCATTTCAGAGGTGATCGAAAAATGAGCAAATTGAAAGCAACCCAACGCGGGAAGGCCGGCAAACATAAAGGGCAGGACAACTTTGACTGCTTGTACGTACGCGGCTTGCGCAAAGCTCGTGTCACAAGCTCAATGGATTTGCGGATACTCGACCGCATCCGTCGTGGGTCCTCCGATGAGCCTGATGGTGCACTCGCAGGCTCGCGCTTGGTCAAGCTATCTGCCAGCGCGTAACCCCCACAAAGTAAGCATTAGGCGGCCCATCGGCCGCTTTTTTATTTAGCGGCTGGCAACAAAAAAACGAAGCTGGCTTTCAAGCTGGAAGGCTCGCTTCAGCACTTCGCTACCCCGTCATTATATGGCCTCAGATAGCCCTGGTTCCCAACGCCCCGAACCAGCGCAAACCCGCGCCAACAAGGGGGCGATTTACGGTCAAAGTTTTCGATCGTTCCCACGCTCCTGCGTGGGAATGTCGCCAGGGACGCTCCGCGTTCCGCTTCTGGAACAGATATCTCGTGGACGTCGCTCTAGTTCCTTGCGCGACAGCGCAGCGTCGAAGACGTGGCGGGGACTCCCTCGCCACAAAATCATCGCGTCGCCATCTAAGCCGCCCTTATGCCCCAACCCCGCGCACACCCGCGCCAACAAGGGGCGATTTACGGTCAAACCTTTTGGCCATTTCGATCCCCTTTTGGCCTCTCCTGCCGTTCTCTGAAACGCCCCACACCGCAAGACTGTGTTCAAACCGACCAGCCTTGCGGAGAACAAAAAAATGCTGACGATCTACTCAGACGATCACCACCTGCACCACGGCCGCTGCGAGTTGATGGACGGCCAATTGATGCCCTGTTTCGAGATGCCGTCCCGGGCCGATCATGTGTTGGAGCGCGTCAAGACGCAGGGGCTGGGGCCGGTGGAGGCGCCGCAGGATTTTGGCTTGGGGCCGATCCAGCGTATCCACAGCGCGGCGTACCTGGAGTTTTTCAAAGGCGCCTGGGACCGTTGGGCCAAGTGCAACCGCGAGGGCGATTTGTTGCCCTTCACCTGGCCGGCGCGGACCTTTCGCACGGTCATCCCCACCAGCCTGCACGGCCAGTTGGGTTATTACAGTTTCGACGCCGGCGCGCCGATCACCGCTGGCACGTGGCAGGCGGCCTACAGCGCCGCACAAGTGGCTCTTACCGCCCAGGCGGATATCCAGCGCGGTGCGCGCAGTGCCTTTGCCTTGTGCCGCCCACCGGGGCACCACGCCGCTGGCGATTTGATGGGCGGTTATTGCTACCTCAACAACGCTGCCATTGCCGCCCAGGCCTTTCTCGACCAGGGCCATAAGAAGGTCGCGATTCTGGATGTGGATTACCACCACGGCAACGGCACCCAATCGATTTTCTATGAGCGCAGCGACGTGTTGTTCGCGTCGATCCACGGCCATCCGGAGGCGGAGTTTCCGTTCTTCCTGGGGTATGCCGACGAGCGTGGCGAGGGAGCCGGTGAGGGCTTCAACTTCAACTACCCTTTGCCGGCCGGCTCAGGCTGGGACACCTGGAGCGCGGCGCTGGAGCAGGCCTGCGGGCAAATCCGGGGGTACGACGCCGATGTCATCGTCGTGTCCCTGGGCGTGGACACTTTCAAGGACGACCCCATCTCGCAATTCAAGCTCGACAGCCCGGATTACCTGGCGATGGGCAAGCGCATCGCGGCGCTCGGCAAGCCAACCCTGTTCGTGATGGAAGGTGGCTACGCGGTGGCAGAAATCGGCATCAATGCCGTGAACGTTCTTGAAGGTTTCCAAAGCGCCCCATGAGGAATCACAGCATGAACAGACTCAAGCGTTTTATGGCTCCAGCCGTGTGCGCCGCGCTGCTTTGCGGCGCGGTCCAGGCCGAGGAGCGCACCTTGCGCGTCTACAACTGGTTCGACTACATCACGCCCAAGGCCCTGGAGGATTTCAAGGCGCAGAACAGCCAGGTCAAGCTGGTCTACGACATCTTCGACACCAACGAGGCCCTGGAGGCCAAGCTGCTGACGGGCAACTCCGGCTATGACGTGGTGGTGCCGTCCAATGTGTTCCTGGCCAAGCAGATCGAAGCCGGGGTGTTCCAGCCCCTGGACCGCAGCAAGCTGCCGAACTGGAACCACCTCGACCCCAAGCTGATGAAGCTGATCGAAGCCAACGACCCGGGCAACAAGTTCGCCGTGCCGTACATGTACGGCACCATCCTGATCGGCTTCAACCCGGACAAGGTCAAGGCCGCCCTGGGCAACAACGCACCCGTGGACAGTTGGGAGCTGATCTTCAAGGAAGAGAACATCAGCAAGCTCAAGCAGTGCGGCGTGGCGCTGCTCGATTCGCCGTCGGAGATCCTGCCCCTGGCCTTGCAGCACCTGGGCCTGGACCCCAACAGCAAGAAGCCGGCGGACTATGCCAAGGCTGAAGCGCTGATGATGAAGGTGCGCCCGTACATCACTTACTTCCACTCGTCCAAGTACATGGCCGACATCGCCAACGGTGAGATCTGCGTGGCGGTGGGTTACTCCGGCAGCTTCTCCCAGGCGGCCAACCGCGCCAAGGAAGCCAAGAACGGCGTGACCGTGGACATGCGCCTGCCCAAGGAAGGCGCGCCGATCTGGTTCGACATGCTCGCCATCCCCAAAGGCGCGAAAAACCCGGACGACGCCTACACCTTCATCAACTACTTGCTGCAACCGCAGGTGATCGCGCCGGTGAGTGATTTTGTCGGCTACCCGAACCCGAACAAGGACGCCACCGAAATGGTCGACCCCGCGATCCGCGGCAACCCCAACCTGTACCCGACCGCAGCGGCCATGACCACGCTCTACACTTTGCAACCGTTGCCCCGGGATGCCGAGCGCGCGCGTACGCGGGCCTGGACGCGGATCAAATCCGGCCAGTAAAGGCCATTGTGGGAGCAAGCTTTGCTCCCACCAGCGTATACATAGTTACCACCTGCCCCGTCCCTTGCCTCTCTAGCATGCAAACCCCGAAGCATTCGGCTTCGGGGTTTTCATCCATCTCGAGACAGGGACAACTCAGATGACATCAGACCCTACCGGCACCGACCCGGCATTCAACGCGAGTATCAGGAGCACGCTGCTCAACCAGTTGCTCGCTGGCCCCACCTACCCGGAAGTGGCGGCCATACTCCTGCGGGACGCGCTCAAGAAGCTGTACCCCTCACTGGATCTCGACCCGCATACCACCGTCATCGGCGAACCAGCCTGGGACATCGTCGGCGGCGAGATCGTAGCGCGCCCCACCCGTTATGAATCGCTCAGCGATTTGCTCGCCTCGCGGGTGGACCAGAGCAAACCCACGTTGTTGATTGAAGGGCTGCACTTCCTGACCCAATTGCCGATCACCGTGCCCGAGGTGCATTTGCCGGTGCGCATCGACCAGATCGGCCGTTTGATCAACGAGCTGTTACCGGCCATGTTGCCGGCCAGCCAAGAGCAACAACTGGCGTACTGGAACACGCCGTTCGGCAATTACGGCCCACGCTGGCATGAACTCTCCCACACGCTGCGCATGCTCTGGGACGTCAAGCAGATCGAGGGCTGGACGGCGGCTGAATGCGACATGGCCCGGCAACTGTTCCTGTACCCCGATCCACAGGACCGTAAGGACAGCTATGACAGCCACGCGTATCTGGTCGACATCGAGAAGGTCGACGGCGACGAGGTCAACCGCGTGAATGAAAACTCGCTGGTGGTGCTGATTGGCCAGATTGACAACAAGGAGGTCATCCTGGCGCACTCGTTGCTCAACGGTTATGAAAAGTTCGCTTCACGGCAGGCGTTGGGACAAGCCCTTTCAGAGCATCTGGGCATCCTGGTCCATCCGACGACAATTCGCTGGCAGCTCTATGAGCCCAACGGCAATATTTTCGACAGCAAGGCCTGCGCGATCATCGCCGTGCAGGTCAAGATCCTTGGCATCCCCAACATCAACTTAAATCCGACCTTTGTTGACGACGAACCATCGGCCCCCAGCGGAATGGACATAGGACCTGGCGAAAGCTGGTTTCAAAAACAGTTGCCCGAGTGGCTGCAGACAGCATCGATCTCCGACCAGATCCTGTTCGCCCAATACATGAAGAATCTTTCGGCGCTGAGCAGCTCCCACGCCGGCAAAACCTACCTGGACGACATTCCCCCCATCAAAACGTATGCGTCGCAGGCGCTGAAAACGCAGATGCAATCCGACCACGACGACGCTTCGACGCTGGACCCGGAAAAAATCGAAATCGAGATAAAAAGCCCGGTTGTCTGGGGCTCCTTCGTTGTGCCCTTCAAGTTGGATACCACCCAGTTCAACCTCGTCGATCTGGCGTTGCAAAACCTGATTGCCCTGCCCACGGGCAGCAAGACGGTGAGGTCCCTCGACGCAACCGTGTTGCCCGCGTGGTTAACGGTAGACTACGTCGAGAAGCTCATCACCCAAGTCGATATCGGTCGCGTTTATCCCGACCTGATCAAGCGCAAACTGCTCGATGACCCGGCGGAGTCGACCCGCCGCGAAAACCTGTACACCTCACAGTTGCGCATACAGCTGCCCATGCTTGCGCTGGAAGGCAAACTCCGTGGGTGGGGCAATATCGATGAGCGCGGTTGTCGTTATGTCGCGGCGCTGATGGAGCCCCAGGAAGACGACCGCAAAGTAGACGGGCAAACCATCGTCCTGCGCAAACTGGCCTTCGTGCCCGAGCTGCAGTTGGGGCTTTCGGAGGACATCGTCGCCAACATGTTCGTGATCGGCCCGCAGACGCCAAGTGCCGGTCCTTGCCTGCTTTATCGCCCGTTGCTTGAACCGCAGCTGTGGCAGTTCCCGTCGTTCAGCAACTTGCTGTACACCATCAGGCAAAACGCACCCTTGCGCCAATCGGTACTGGCGTGGCTGCCCGATGGGGTACGAGAAACCTACGGCCGCGATGTCTTTCCAGGCGCCCTGCCCTCGCCCTGGACCATCGTGGAGTTCGCGGCATCCCCACTGGAGTCCTTGTCCAATAACGGTCCTGTCAATCTTAGTGACGAGACCCTGGGTGCCGACTTCCTGCCACTGTTGTTCCGGGCCAACGCCAATGCCTTGGTCACACTCGCCGATCATCAGTCGGTCTCCAATCGCGAAAGCCGTTGGGAGTCTTTCAAGCAGGCCGGCTGGCTGATTTTCAATCTGGCGCTGCCCTACCTCGGCACCACGGTGGCCACCGCGACCTGGCTCTGGCAGATCCTGGACGACCTTGAACAGCTGACGCAGAGTGACGAAGAAACCAATAGCCAGGACAAGTGGGCGCTCTTTGTCGATGTGTTGTTGAACGTCTCCTTGGGGATCATCCATTACGTGATTGACGGCACCAGGGCGAGCAAAGGTAGCCGTCCGACAGAAGCCCCGGAGATTGCCCCGCCACAAATCCCGCCAGTGCCCAAACCCAAGCTCACGATCGAAACGCTCGCGCCGCTCACCAAGCCAGAGCTGCCGCAAGAGCACTACGAGGTCGTTCATACCAGTGGTGCGTTGATCGGCAGGTCGAGCAAGCGCGCCAATCTGCTCGATAGCTTCAGCATCGCGGCCCCCGATTCCCCTGGACAACCCAGGACCGAAGGCGTGCTCAAGGGTCTCTATGAGAAAGAGGGGAAGTGGTACGCGAAAATGACGGGGAAATGGTTCGAGGTCACCGTAGAGGGCGACCAGGTCTGCATCATTGATGGAGCCCGCACCGGCCCTCCGCTGATCCATGATGCGCACGGCCAGTGGCAGATCGATACCCGCTTGCGCTTGCGCGGCGGCGGCTCAAAAGGTGCTCGGCAGAAGGTCGTCGCCGAGGCACGACGCCGCAGCGTGGAGCTGCTGGCCGAACTCAACCAGTTTGAAGAACAGAAACCGGCGAACCAGACGTTGCTGACCATGGACGCGCAGGAAATGAACCAGGCGTCCGGCGCGGCCCGGGAAACCAAGCGTGTGGAGTACCTGACGACCCTGGAAGCCCAGCGAGAAAACTACGAAAAAGCGCTGAAGACGTTGATTGAATGGCCGGTCTTCCAGTCACGGCCCGATTACCCTCGCGTCAGCCTTGGTTACCTGAACGCGCAAGTGAATTTCACCTTTGCGGAAATGGATGTATTGCGAGAGCGCTTTACGCCTGCCATTACCGATGCCATGGGCATGATCACGTCCGAGGTCAAGGTGCTGGAGCAACAACACATCGATGCGGCCAATACCATGATCAACGCCGGTCACGACATGATCGAGCGCCTGGACTACATGGAGACCCGTTTTTCCAGGCTCAAGGAGTTGGGACGCGAAGGCTTTGAGTTTGTCCGCCAGTACCGTGGAAAGATGCCGACCTACAACAGTGACGATCTGCGACTTATCCAGCTGGATATGTACCGCCACCTCTGCCTGTCTCTTGAAAGCGTCGAGACGATGCCTGAAGGCTGGGTGGAAATTAACCGGATTGTCGACAACGCGACGGTGGCCTTCCAAAGCCTGCGCGACGCCGTGGATGAGCGAAGCATGATCCGGCTGGATGAACAAATCGATGCACTGGGCAGCCTGACGGAACAGTTCGCCGCCATCGAAGAACATCTCGACTACATGGGTAGCGAATACCAGGACAGCGCCAGCCCTGCACAACTCACTCGCCTGACCCGGCAGATAGGCGATTGTAGAAGACGAGCGTTGCGCCAGTTGGCCCAAGCCCTCGATGAGCGAAGCAACCGGCGAAGATCAGGCCGCGCTCATGAGCCACGTCCACGGCCCAGGAAAAAATTCATCAGGGCCCGCTTCTGGGGCGTCATCAGTGGCGAGCCTCGCTTATCGCAGCTGCACGAGGAAACGGATTGGGTCGATGTGAAGAATCCGTTCTCGGATGAAATCATCGCCTCGTTCCACCGCAAGGAAACCGGCGAATGGGCGCCCCACGTGATGTCCGACCCGCCTCCCCTGGTAGTCCCTTCACTGGACACGAGCGTTCGCAAAGGCCAAGCCCTGATCGACGGGCTGACTGCGTTCAAGGCGCAAATTGAACAAGACGTGGAAAAGCCAGGCCGGACACCGGCCGGTGTGGCAATGATCCTCAACGCCCACGCCAGCAGGATGGAGAAGGTCGGCATCGCGATCAGGAAGGCACTCGACCAGGCACAAGGCGTTGCCACCAACGAAACGATTGAAATATCAGAGGCGCAGCAGCGCTCGGCCGAAGCCTTGCGATTGCGCCTCAAAAGAGAATCGAAGTCGCTCTATGAACAGGAATTCGAAACCGTACTGAACATCATCAAGCAGAGCCCTCCGACCATGAGTGGCGTGATCTGGCTGAAAGACCGTAACCGTATTTCCATCACCAAACGGATCAACCGCCAACGCATCAAGGGCCGCACACATGGTTACCTCGACAGGTATGAAATCAAGGACAAGAAGACCGGCAAGACCCTCTGGTTCGCCGACTTCCTCTACTCCACGAACTGGGTGCCTGCCCGTACGTTCCTTGCGGCACGCCTGAAAACAGTGGAGCAGGTGCTGCTGGGGGTTGCCGAGATCTCTACAAAGGGCTTTAGCCAGCGTCAGTTGATCAATCATTACCGCAGCGAAATTGCCGTGGACCAGGCCCAGCAGGTGTTCTTTCCAAAGGAGCGGCCATAAGGCCGGGGTCGCCGCCGATGCCCCGGCGGCGCGCCCTCAGGGTTTCCAGACCTTCGACAGGTTCGCCAGCGCGGTGCCAATCGCCGCTGGCGGGACCGCCGCAAACCCCAGCACCAAGCCGGCGCGCACCTGCGACGGCGTGGTGGGCAACCAATAGCTGCTCAGGCCATTGATCTCCACACCCACATTCGTCGCTTGGGCGATCAGTTCGCGCTCGCGCTCGATGCTCTCCACAGGAACAGCCCGCCAGCAACGCATCGCGCCGAACCAGGGCGGCCCTGCGCATCCGCCGGATATGCCGCTGGAAATGCCCGGCGGCCATGAACTCGGCCATCACCGCCTGAGTGCTGACTTCGGAGTGGCGCACGTCCACGGCGCGCCGTCGGGCGAAGGCGTTGACCAGGCCTGGCGGCAGCACCAGGTAGCCCAGGCGCAGGGCCGGGAACGCCACTTTGCCGAACGTGCCGACGTAAAGCACCCGCCCCTGGCGATCCAGAGCAGCCAGGGGCGCCAGTGGCGCGCCGCTGTAGCGGTACTCGCCATCGTAGTCATCCTCGACGATCCAGCCGTCGTTGCGCTCGGCCCAAGCCAGCAGTTCCAGCCGCCGTGGCAGGCTCATGACCACCCCGGTCGGGTATTGATGGGACGGGGTGACGTAGGCCAGCCGACAGTGGCGCAACGCGCCCAGCGCGGCGCAATCCAAGCCATCGCCATCCACCGGCACGCCCCTGACATCGGCACCGGCAACGGCGAACGCATGCCCGGCCGCGCGATAGCCGGGATTTTCCACCGCCACGACGTCGCCCGGATCGACCAACAGCTGTGCACAAAGGCTGATGCCCTGCTGTGCGCCACTGGTGATCACAATTTGTTCAGCCGTGCAGTGCAGCCCCCTGGAGCTGCGCAAGTACGCCGCGATCAACCCGCGCAAGCGCGCATCGCCCTGGGAATCGCCATAACACAGCTGCTGCAAGTCCGGCTTGCGCCAGAAAGCCGCATTCAGCTTGGCCCAGACGTCGAAAGGGAACAGATCGAAAGCCGGGACACCGACCCGAAACGCTCGCGGAGGGCCGCTGGGCGGTTGGGCCAAATGGTGTTTTTCGACGCGGTTTAGCGCGTCGCTGTGGATAACTTTACTGGATGGACCCACAGGTAAATCGAGCCAATCTGTGGATAAGGCTGTGGGTAAGCCTGTTGAAAACCCTGTGGATACTTTTGTGGATATGTTTTTCAGCGGCAACGTCGTGGAGGACAGTTTTGCCACATAAGTGCCGTCACCGACCCGCCCTTCGATGAAACCCTCGGCGTAGAGCTGGTCATAGGCCCGCACCACGCTGTTGCGCGAAATCGACAAGGCCGCCGCCAGGTCACGGCTGGCAGGCAGGCGCGTGCCGCTGGCCAGGCGTCCATCGAGCACCCGAGTGCGCAACGCCTGGTAGAGCTGGCGGCTGAGCCCCTGGCGGCGGTCCAGCTCGATGCCTGCGGGGTTGAACGACAATGGCGGCGCGGCGTTGTGCATGACAGCCCTCGTGAATGGACCTATCGAATTGGCCGGAAGTGGCTCTTACAACAGACCAATAGCCTGCCTAGGATGCTCGCATTCGCCAAGGAAAATCATCATGTACAACCCAAAAGCCTTTGCCGTCGAAGACCTGCCCGAACTGCACCAGATGATCGGCGATTGCCGCCTGGCCGTATTGGTCACCCAGGGTGAACACGGTTTGCAGGCCAGCCATTTGCCGCTGTTGCTGGACACCCAACAGGGGCCGAACGGCAGCCTCTACGGCCACATGGCCCGGGCCAATCCACAATGGCGCGACCTGGAAGCCGGCGCCGAGGCCCTGGTGATATTCGCCGGGGCCGATGCCTACGTCAGCCCAGGGTTGTACGCCAGCAAGGCCGAACACGGCAAAGTCGTGCCGACCTGGAACTTCGTGGCCGTCCACGCCTACGGCAGCGCCGAGGTGTTCAGCGACGCCCATCGCCTGCGCAACCTGGTGGGCGCCCTCACCGACCGCCACGAAACCGGTCGCGAGCAGCCGTGGAAGATCGATGACGCTCCGCCCGAGTACATCGACAGCATGCTCAAGGCCATCGTCGGCTTTGCCCTGCCCATCCAACGCCTGGAGGGCAAGCGCAAGCTCAGCCAGAACCGTAGCCCCGCGGATGCCGCCGGCGTACGCAATGGCCTCGCCGCCAGCCACGACCCGCAGGACCGGGCGCTCGCCCACCTGATGCCTGAACAATTGTCCAAGGAGTGAACATGAGCCAGCCTGAAATCCGCCTCGTCAGCGCCGACGATCACGCCGCCTGGCTGCCGCTGTGGCAAGCCTACCTGCGGTTCTATAAAACCGAATTGCCGGACGCCGTCAGCCAAAGCACCTGGCAACGCTTGCTCGATGAGCATGAACCGACCCATGCTGCCCTCGCCTGGGATGGCGACACGGCGGTGGGCCTGGTGCACTTTATTTATCACCGTTCGAACTGGAGCATCGAGAATTCCTGCTACCTGCAAGACCTGCTGGTAACGGAACAGAGCCGTGGCACTGGGGTGGGTCGCCAGCTCATCGAATTCGTCTACGCCACCGCCAAGGCCGATGGTTGCTGCAAGGTGCACTGGTTGACCCACGAAACCAACGCCACGGCGATCCAGCTGTACGAGCGCATCGCCGAGCGCCCAGGCTTCATTCAATTTCGCAAAGCCCTTTAAGGAGCGCAGCATGTCGACTTCACTCGCCGATTGGAAAGGTGTCCCGGCGCCCTCTGCACAGGTGCTCGAAGGGCGTTTCATCCGCCTGGAAAAACTCGACCCGGCGCGGCATGCCGATGGCCTCTGGCAAGCCCTCGAAGGCCCCGGCGCCGACCCGAAGCTCTGGGATTACTTGCCCTATGGTCCGTTCACGGATCGCGGCGCGTTCGATGCCTGGCTGAACAACCATGCAGCCAACACCGACCCGTATTTCTTCAGCGTGATCGACCGCGCCAGTGGCGAGGTGCAGGGCATTCTCAGCCTGATGTCCATCGTCCCGGCCCAGGGCCGCATCGAGATTGGCCACGTGACCTTCGGCGCGCCGATGCAGCGTTCGCCGAAAAGCACCGAGGCGGTTTATTTGCTGGCCAAGGAGTCTTTCGCCCTGGGTTATCGTCGGCTGGAATGGAAGTGCAACAACGGCAATGCCCGCTCCAAATACGCGGCCGAACGGCTGGGGTTCACGTTTGAAGGGGTGTTTCGCCAGCACATGGTGGTCAAGGGCCAGAACCGAGATACGGCGTGGTACTCAATACTGGATTCGGAATGGCCGGTGATCGCGGCAGGATTCGAGCAGTGGTTGAGTGAGGAGAATCAGAGCGAAAGTGGGCAAGTGCGCGGGCTAGTAGCGTGTCGGACATCCGCTATCGGTGGCTGATGGCCCGTTTCGGCGAGCAGACTCGGCGTCCATCACGTAGTTGACGACCCCACCGCCATTCCTTGCGGGGAATGGCGATGGGGCTACTTGCATCTGAACTGTAAGTAGCTTGCGATTAAGCGATCAAGGTTTCTTTTTGGCTCCAAATGGCTGGAGCGTTTCGCGCGTGACGCCCTGCCTCAGGTATTGCCAGGCCCAATCGGGCACCGCCATGTAGCCTTCCACATACAATGCAAAGTCCAAAAGCCTGTGGCCCAAACGATAGGCTGGGAACTCAAAATTGTAGAGATATTGTTGAGCCTGTCGCTGGCCAACACCGAGTGAATCTCTAATGATTTGGTTCGCGCGCGCCCCGTCCCCGCCAAGCCCAACTCTTAACGCCCTTGCAATATCCAACTCTGAACGAAGCGAGCCAGGTTGCCTGAGCGCGGCTCGAACAGTGGCATCGCTGAAATACGGCCCAACGAGGTCCTCCCATATTTGTATCGCGTGATTCCTCGGGAAGCGTTGGAGCAAATTAAAAATATTCGGTGTATTTAATAAAATCGAAACCCTGATATTAGAAACAACTTGTCCCGAACTGCTAAACAAACCTACCACTGCTGGCGTTTCGGCGTTCGATTGTACCCACCCCAGAAACTCTACAAATCGCGTCAGGCTGTCTTGCTGCCGGACAATACTGTTCAGATTCTGATCATCGAACGGCTGCATCCAGTCAATACTTATCGTGCCGTCGTCAATCACTTCGGTGTAGCGGGTATTGGCATATTCCGCAATGATTCCAAGCCGCGTCTCAGACAGCTTCGGATCACGTAGCCACCTGGCAAGGACATTGACCGGCAGCATGCCGCCGAGGTTCGAGGAAATCACCGTTGAGCGAAGCAGCAGATTAGCCCGTCGCTGCAAATCGGGAAACCGCTCGAGGGCAACGCTGAGCAGATCGATGGTGTCTTCTACGCGATCGTAATACATGAACTGGTTCATTAACTCGGCATCGTCATTAATGGTGACGCCCGACTCACGTTGATACCTTTGCTTTACTTCATTCAGATCGGCCTGATCCACCAGCTCAGCACCTTCCAGTAAATCATCCAGTTGATCATCGTCCAAATGGCCGTGCAGGGTCTCATTGTATTTTACGTAAGCCAGCTCATTCCTTGGATGATGGTCGGTCAACTGTGGAGCCCTGATACCATACTCAAGCATGATATGGATCACATCCTGAGAAAGTTGAAGGTATTCGTTATTGAGCAGGTCGGTCAGATGCAAATCATCGATGGGACCCAGCAGCACGTCTTCGAAGAACCTGCTCAAGGATTGCGTTTCCTGAGTGTAAAAGGGAGCGCTACTTGGCATCAGGCGCTCCGGAGACCGAACCGATAGATGATGCCCGATCTCCTGCAACATCTCCGGCGGCAGGATGGCGTCCCGCGCTGCGTCCAGCGTCCTTCGGCCCAAGCTGTTGGCGTGACGGTCAAGGTAATCCAGAACCGGCTGGAACAAGCGATGTGGGTTGGGGGCGTTGTAGACAATCCGAGTGAGATCAGAGAGCGCTGCCTCCTCCAAGAGCTCTTGCAACCAAGGCGCGATGTCGGAGAGCGCCAATTGCAAGCCGGAGGCCGGCGGCATCATGAAGTGGCTGATTTCCGGGTGTCCATCGATATAATCGGCAGCTGCATTACGCAGCCCTTGCATCGTGAAGGCTTCCTGCGCTTGCCCTTCATTGAGCCCACGGGCGACGGCATTGAAAAAACAATCGCCATCGGCGGGAATCCCAACGACCCGTCTACCCAAGATCAAGCTGTAGTGATTTTCAGCCGTTCGCCTCAAGACGATATCCGTGGGTGATCTATCGGGGTGCTGACTCATCGGATAGAAACGCTCGTATTGCCCCGGTGTGAAGCGTACTGACCAACTACTCCCTGCGGTTATTTCGTCCATGATCAGCAAGCTCCGGTTCTGCGGCCAGCTCGGAAGACGAGTCATGACAGAGGGGACCAGATCCATGATGTCGTTGTCCCAATGACCAGCAGTCCGTACCAATTCGGAGGCACGAGGCGACAGAGCAGGCACTTTGGGTTCGGAAGGGCCTGGTTGTGTAGAGCTACCTGCCGGGCGTTTCCCGCCGCCCTGACCAAATCCAACCGCACGCCACTCTCCGTCGGGCATCCGGGCAACGGTACTTCGCATCACGCCACTGGAGCGGATACTCGACCCGGTGCCAGGGTCGACAAGGGTGGCTTCGGTTGCATTCAATCTCGTATGGTCATGAACCCGGAATACGGTCCCGTCGGGTTGCTGTATGTAGACGGGTCGGGAACTGCCCCCAGCAGCAGAATTGAGCGTGGGGCGATAGAAGCCCTGGGCATCTGCAGCCAACCCTCGCAACAGTGAAGTGTCGGTCACCGCATAACGGTTATAGAGTGCCGCTTCCAGGGGCAACCCGGCCAGTGCATCACCCTGGCTCTGGCGCGCCGTAACCGCCAGGAAAGACGACTGGCCTCGGACCGGAACCGTGGCCCCTGCGGCAAGTTCCTGTCCGCCATGATTAGCCACTCTGTAGACAAATGCCAGGGTGTCCAGGTCCATCGGAACAGCGCCGGTCCTGGCCACGAGCAGGCCCGTCTTGACAGCACGCCTGAGTATTTGGAAACCGGGTATCAACAGCATGCCGGCCAAGTCCATGAACACTTCCATGGCTACCATGACCATCCTTACTGCTGTTTCACGACGTATATCCGCGTTGCTGTTGGAGCGGTGGTCCGCATAAGCGCTATGGAAATCAACGTGCGCTCGGTGAAGCGCTTCAAGCAGATCGCCTGTGATAACGCTTGCGCGAATCAAGGGACGACCACGGTGCTGCCCCAGTACACGTTTTATTTCTTCGGGATTGACCGCGCAAATGCGTGAACGGAAGTAGTCCTGCCATGGCTCTTGTCGTAGAAGCCCCCCGACCCCATCGGCCAGATTGGCAAATTCGTGAAAGTCTTCTCCGTCGGGACTGTCTGGAAAATAAACACCTACGGTTCCCTTAATATCCGGCCCGTCCTGATCGGAAAAAATCAAGGCGCCGTCAACGCTGACTGCGTTACCCATCGTCCCGTGCTGGCCTCCAGCCCCTACACTGCCACCCAGCAAAAGGCCATGTACCTGCACGTTTTTTCCCATGACCTGTGGACGCGTTTTTGCCTCTGGCGATTGCAGCACGGCGTCTAGCCAGAGCGTGACCAGTTTTTTGACTTTAGGTGGCTCGAAGGCTTTATCGAGTCGGGTGACCTTGAATATTTCATCCCCCCTGAGCAGGGTCTCGTAACCTTTGAATTTCATACTGGCCGTATACGCTTTTTGCCAGGCTGCTTTGTAATCCGGCTTGTTCATCTGTGCCCTGAGCAGGGTTTCATAACGTGCGCCAGCGTCGATACTTGTCGCCATCGTGGCGAGTTCGCGCCCTTTCAATGTCATCAGCAAGCCACTCACCGGATGTCGTATCCGCTTGCCATCTTTATCGACAAGGTGAACAGCCATGACCTCTCGCATTGCATTGGGGTACTGCCGCGGGCGCAAGTTATCGAGTATCAGCTGGGTCAGGCTGGTAATACGAGACTGCCTCGGGTTGGCACCCTTTGCGAAAGCAAGCGTCACCATCGTTTTGTCTGGATCGGGTTTTATCGCGTGATGCAGGGTTCGCTGCAGGTATTGCTGGATCTTCTGGCGGGTAAATTGATGCAGCGTCTGGATACCGTCACCCAAATCTGAAACAGCTTGGAGGACATCTTGCTCCAAGCGACGATAACGGGTCTGTTCTGAAAGCGTTGCGGTTTTATAGAAATGAGGACGGTTGTTTTCAATCAAGGTTTGCTGACGAGTCGCCAATGCACCGGCAAGAGATAACGTAGGCAGGCGCAATGCATCTTCGGTCCGTTGAGCAAAAGTCCTCAGGGCTACCGTTTCGTTTTCTGGCGCATTCAGGACGGCTTCGAGCGCGTTGCTTTGCAGTTGGAGCAGTTCCGATGCCGCCACTTCGAACACATCCCCGGACAGCTCAGTCGAAATATCCCGTATCGTGCGCTGATGCCCTGCATGGGCGACCTGTACTTTTTTGACCATGTCTTGAAAAGAATCGAACCGTTGAATGCCGCGTTCCATGGAATAGAGAAACAGTGGCGCTTGATCGGTTCGTTTGATCACCATCGCGGCAGGCCATTTCTGAGATGCCGCCGTATCCATATCGAGCATCACAGCGTAAACATTGGGAACAGGTGCTCTCAGCAGAGTGTTTCTTTGCGCCTTGGAAGGATGGGTCGTGATGATATCCAGCAGCCGGTCTTCCTCACGTTGCCGAGCGTTCACACTGTCGGTGGGTTGCGCAGGGTTGCGATCAGCTTTATATAAATCGGAGAGAAGCTGAAATCGCCGGGAAAGCAAATGGGCGAATGTCTCTTGCGCTGTGGCTGGGCTATCTGCATCGTTTTTTTTATTACGAAACAGTGCCAGCGCTTCATGAAACTGGCGCTTCAGTTTTTCGTTTGTCGTGGGGTTGGCAATATAAAACACCGCCTCCATGGCGCTTAATATTTGCTTTTCCACCGGGATGGCAAAGAAGCTGCTTTCCTCATCCATGCTGCCCGGACGGTTGAAGAAGCCTACGTCAGCTGATGTATAAAGAGGGGCTGTATCGGTCAATAGGCCATGCCACATGACCTCGGTAAAACTCTGCGAGACGGTACATAAACGCTTACCGCTTGAATCCGTAGAAAAGCCATTGACATAACAATGATCGGGATCAATATTTTCTTGCAACGTCGCGCGAAATTTTCGCCGAGGAATCTTGGCGTGAATCGCCTCGACCAGCAAACCCTTGATAACCGCATCAAACGTGGGTAGACCGGCAAACAAGCGCGCCAGCTTTACTTGATTGGCGTCCAAAAGCGCTATTTGCTTTAGTTGTTCATTTTCCTGACCGCGCAGTAACTTTCCTTGGACATCCATTTCAATAACCGAGGATTCCTCCGGGCCTTGATAATTGCCTGGAATACCGGCTTTTAGCTGCTGTTGAATAGCTTGCGACAACGGCTCGTCGCCCACCCGAAGTGACGAGAAATCCAGCGACATATGGCTGCGATGTGGGTAGCGCCAACCTTCACGTGGGGAATGGTTGCCGGAATGAAAAACATCTTTGCTTTGGTGGGTAATTATAAAGCCTTGTGTCACTGCGTCACGCAGCGGCACCGATGAGGTTTTTCTTTGAGCGGCCGAATCGACTGTCTCGACCTCTTGATAGGTGACCTGTACCCGCGTATCGCCGATAAGGCCCCATTGATTTAGCCATTGATCGGCGAATTCATGAGGTTGAAATCGAATACCGTGGGGTAACAGGCTGATGGGTTTGAGCTGTGCGCCGGCAGCATGCGGCGTCACGCCAGGTGCATTTTCAGGGAAGGCAGTCATTCAGGTGTCCCGGTGATGAGTAGGACTGGGACCCTATCGCGCCGTTTCAGCGGGAATGACGTACATATGTATAGGTGTGGCTACGGGCTTTGGAGAAAGCGTAAGCCCAAATGTCAGCAAGTTCTCACGGATCCGTGACGAGGGAGCTTGCTCCCGCTCGGTTGCGCAGCAACCGCAAATTTCTTGGGGCCGCTGCGCAGCCCAGCGGGAGCAAGCTCCCTCGCCACAGGTTATTTCATCAAGTTCAGACCAGCTTTTGCGCCAACACCGCAATATGCTCCGGCCCGATCCCGCAGCAGCCGCCCAGATGGCTGGCACCGCGTTTTTGCCAGTCCGTCGCCCACTGGAGATAGCCTGGTGGGTCGAGGTCTTCGCGTAGCGGGTCCAATCCGTCGTTGGCCGTCGCTTCCTTCGGTTGCGGCGGGAAGGCGTTAGCGTAGGCACCGATGTGGATCTTCACCCCCAGGCGCTCGAAGGTATCCCGCGCCGCGTCGATCGCCGCGCCGATCACTTCCGGTTGGCTGCAGTTGAACAGCAGCACCTCAACGCCCAGTTCCGCCGCCACCGCCGCGGCATCCGCCACCGGTTCGCCGGAGCGCAGGCGTGGCACTTCATCGGTGTCTTCGTCTTTCAGGGTGAACGACAGCCAGAACGGCTTGCCGTCCTTCGGCAACCCGGCGTGAATCGCCCGTGCTTCGACCGTGGAGCTTTGGGTCTCGGCCAGCCACACGTCGACATGGGGCGCCAGGCCGTTCACCAGGGGCGCGAGCAATTCACTGGCGCGGGAGGCGTCGAACAGATCCGGCCGATAGGAACCGAACAGTGGCGGCAGCGACCCGGCCACACGCACTGCTTTGCCCGAAGCGTGCACTGCCCGCTGCGCCAACTCGCCCGCCAGCGCGGCCAGGGCCTGGCCTTCTTCGGCGAAACGCGCCTCGCCAATATGAAACGGCACCACGGCATAGCTGTTGCTGGTGATTACGTTGGCGCCGCTGGCAATATAGGCCGCGTGCACGGCCTCTACCGCCTGGGGCGCTTCGCTCAAGGCCAGCGCCGACCACTCGGGCTGTCGGAACGGAGCGCCCCGGCGTTGCAGTTCGCGGCCCATGCCGCCATCGAGAATGACTGTCGTTGCTGAGCCCATATGCGATTCACTCATAAGCTTATGAAAAATACTCACTACCGGAGTTGTTCTTATAACTATTTAATACGCACCATTCGGTGAACTACAACTTATTTTTCTATCAGGGCCCTCACATGAAACTACAACCATTGCTGGCCCTGGGCCTGACTCTGCTGGCTGCCTCTTCGCAAGCCTTCGCCGGCGCCACGCTGGATCGCATCGAACAGAAAAAAGAACTGGTTGGCGTGCTGATGGAAAGCTATCCGCCCTTTTCATTCCTCAACGATCAGAACCAGCTCGACGGTTTTGACGTGGACGTCGCCAAGGCCGTGGCGCAGAAACTGGGCGTGAAGCTGCGCCTGGAAACCCCTTCCTGGGACGTGATCGCGGCCGGCCACTGGAGCGGACGCTATGACATCTGCATTTGCTCCATGACGCCGAGCAAGGCACGCGCCGAAGTGTTCAATTTCCCGGTGCAGTACTACGCTTCGCCAGCGGTGATCGTAGTCAACGCCAAGGACGACCGTATCCATGGCGCCAAAGACCTGAGCGGCAAGAAGGTCGGCCTGACCAGTGCCTCCAGCTACGAGAGCTACCTGAACAAGAACCTGGTGATCGAAGGCGCCGAGGATACTCAACTGAGCTATCCATTCGAAGACGTGCAGATCGCCCCGTACGACACCGACAACGTGGCCTTCCAGGACCTGGGCCTGGGCGCCGGGGTGCGCCTGGACGCGGTGCTGACCAACCTGGTGACCGCACAGCCGCGCCTGACCGAAGACAAGCGCTTCAAGCTGGCCGGCGAGGCGCTCTACTCCGAGCCGAACTCGGTGGCCATCGAAAAGGGCGACGCCCAGTGGGACAACAAGGTGCGTGAAGTCTTTGCCCAGTTGAAACAGGACGGCACCTTGAGCAAACTCTCGCAGAAATGGATCGGCGCCGACATTACCCAATGACTTCTTTTCCACCCCCTCAGCCACCGCCACCGGTGGCTGAGTCACGCTTGCAAAAAATCTTCGGTTTTCGCACCCGGCTGTACCTGACCTGGGCGGCCATGCTGGTGCTGTTCGCGAGTTTCTTCCTGAGCTTCGACCTGAAGTTCTCCATCATCCTCGACAAATTGCCGAACCTGCTGGGTGTGCACCTGGCGCCCAATGGCTTTTTGCAAGGCGCGGTGCTGACACTGTTCCTGTGCTTGTGCTCGATCGTCGCTTCGTCATTGCTGGGCTTCATCACCGCCCTGGCGCGGCTGTCCAGCAGTGCGGTGGCGTTCGGTATCGCCAGTTTCTATGCGTCGTTCTTTCGCGGCACGCCGCTGCTGATCCAGATCCTGCTGATCTACCTGGGCCTGCCCCAACTGGGCGTGGTCCCGGGCGCCATCGCCGCCGGGATCATTGCCTTGTCGCTGAACTACGGCGCCTACCTGAGTGAGATCTTCCGCGCCGGGATCCTCGGCGTCCCCAACGGCCAACGCGAAGCTTCCCTCGCCCTGGGCCTGAGCGAAACCGTGATCTTCTGGCGCGTCACCCTGCCCCAGGCGATGCGCACCATCATCCCGCCGACCACCAACCAGTTCATCTCCATGCTCAAGGATTCTTCGTTGATTTCGGTGATGGGGGTTTGGGAGGTGATGTTTCTGGCGCAGTCTTATGGGCGTTCCAGTTATCGTTATATTGAGATGCTGACGACGGCGGCGATTATTTACTGGTTGATGTCCATTGCGTTGGAGCTGATTCAGGCGCGGATGGAGCGGCATTATGGGAAGGCTTATTTGAATAATCGTTGAGTTGGGGTTTTAAGGTTGGTGGGTATATCCGTTGCTGCGGTAACGGCGGCTGGCGGTTTCGCCCTTACGGCGAGTCACTTTCGAA
>NZ_ATLN01000116.1:0-217 GCF_000416195.1 Pseudomonas sp. CFII68 | reverse complement strand
GGGGTTGGGGTTGGGGTTTGGCCAGGTCTTGTATTGCTATTGAACCGCTGTCGAGGATTTTCGAGGGAACATCATGAAGGCACAAAAAAGCGACGTCTTGATTATCGGCGGCGGCATCATGGGGTCGGCGTCGGCGTTTTTTCTGCGCCAGCGTGGGCACTCGGTGACCCTGCTGGAACGCGACCTGATCGGCCAATACGCCAGTGGGGTGAATTTC